>JBOHFY010000103.1:0-8003 GCA_050699895.1 Pseudonocardiaceae bacterium | reverse complement strand
GAGTCTGCGGGTGCTGCCCGTCGCGCTGGGCGCGCACGCGGCGATGACCGGGGCGTTCCGGTTGATGGAGTTCGCCGAGTTCAAACCGGTGGCCTATCTGGAGAGCGAGACCGCCTGCCTGTTCCTGGAGCGGCCCGAGGAGATCGCCGCCTACCAGCGCATTCTGGGGGCACTGGCGCAGACCGCGCTGGGTGAGAGACAATCCCTGCAGCTGATTGCCGCCCTGGCAACCGGGCTCGCCGCGGATCGAGAGGATCATGATGATCGCGCCTGAGCCGGACCGCATCGTCTGGCGCACGAGCAGCTACAGCAACGGCAGCGCTACCTGCGTCGAGGTCGGCTGGCGCACCAGCAGCTACAGCGGGAACAACGGTGACTGCGTCGAGGTCGCGCCCGCGCCGGAGGGCATCCTGGTGCGCGACTCCAAGAACCCCACCGGCCCCGCCCTCGCCTTCCCCACCCCCGCCTGGCACACCTTCCTCACCACCCTCACCCCCTGACCCCGCACCGGTAGCTGATTGAGCCTCCGGGCCACGGCGGACCGCCAACGACCAGCGCCGGATGGGGTTCATGGCCATCTGCCTGACTCGGCCGCGACCGGGATCGCGTGCCGGTCCTGTGGTGATCTGTGGTACGGGGTGGCACGGGGTATGAGCAGTACTATCACCGGCAACGTATCGTGACGCTGACCGTGGGAGGGGTGGAGTCGGTTGATGGCTGACGGTGTCGTGTTCCCCGAACCGGTGGCGCAGGAGTTGGACTCCCTTGGGCAGGCGACCGGCGTCGAGACCGAGGCGGATGATAGCGCCCTCGCCGAGGACATCAATAATCCCTTTGACCCGGAGAAGATCGACGTTGTCACACGCACACTTGCAGTCGATTATCTACTTTCGCGGATCCGCACCCAACTCATGGATCTGCAACCGGACTTTCAGCGGCGTGCTGGTATATGGACTAACAAGGCAAAGAGTCGCCTGATCGAGTCCTTGTTGTTGCGGATCCCGATTCCGACGCTCTATGCCGTCGAGACGGAAGATGGATCATGGTCGATTGTTGACGGAGTTCAGCGCCTTGCCGCGATCGCGGAGTTTGTGGAGCCAGTGGTTATCGGAGCGCAGCCGTTGCAACTTACCGACTTGGAGTACCTGGACAAGTGCGAAGGAATGTTTTTTGACGATCTTCCTGGGCGATTGCAGGCACGGCTGCGGGAGGCTGAACTTGTAGTCCATCTGCTTCGACGCGGCACTCCTGAAGCGGTTAAGTTCAATATCTTCTCCCGGCTCAACACCAGGGGCCTACGGCTGTCCGCGCAGGAGCTGCGGCACGCCCTCATCCCAGGGAAAGCGCGACGATATCTCAAGGAATGGGCGGAGTCCTCGGCTTTTCTGGACGCGACCGGGCGAAGCATCCGCGGTGACCGGATGGCTGACCGTGAGATGGTATTGAGGTTCGTTGCGTTCCGGCTCACCGAGCCTGAGAGCTACGTGAGTCAGGACTTTGATGAGTTCCTACGCGATGCGATGAAGGCGCTGAACAGATTCTCTCCTGCCGAGGTCGATCGACTCGAACATGACTTCACAATCGCGATGGTAACAGCGCGAGATACCTTCGGAATGCACGCCTTCCGTAAGCGGAATCCTGGTGGGGGAGGGGGTCGGTTCCCGGTCAACAAGGCTCTTTTTGAGGCGGTGTCGGTCAATCTTGCCGCGCTGTCCGAGCAGCAGCGTCAATGTCTTCTGGAACGCAAGGATAAGATCGATGAAAAATTCATGGGTCTCATGGGGGATGTCGATTTTCAGATTGCGATCTCCCAGGGTACCGGGGACGTCGCCAAGGTCAAGCGGCGGTTCCGGCGGATTCAAGAGCTCTTCGCTGAGGTGATAGCGTGATCCGTGAACTGGCTTTGGAGAACTTCAAAGCGTTCGGGTCGCTCGAACTCCCGCTCGCTCCGCTCACCCTGCTTACCGGGGTCAACGCCGCCGGCAAGAGCACGACCATGCAGGCCCTCGCGCTCCTGCGACAGTCCTGGGACGCCAAGCTGCTGGATCGCCAGGGGGGACTGCTGCTCAACGGTGATCTTGTGGAACTCGGCGTGGGGCAGGACATCTTATATGAAGATTTCGCTACCGACAAGCGGAAGACTCCGCATATCGGGATAACTTTGGGTACTGATCTCGGCAATTTTGGATGGCGAGTCGAATACGATCTGGCCCGCGACCGAGAGGCCGATATGTTGCCTCTGGCGACAGTTCCGTCCTCAGAGGTTCCGGACAACCTATTCGGGGCCGGGTTTCAGTATCTAAAAGCTGACCGGATTGTCCCAGCTGTCTATTATCCCAAGTCGTATGATGCCGCTGTCCGCAGAAGGTTTCTTGGTACCCGAGGCGAGCACAGCGTCAACTTCCTTCGCGTGCAGCGTGATGATGCGGTGATACCCTTGTTGCGCCACCGGGGAGCATTGTCGACCAGTTTGCTCGACAATGCCGAGGCGTGGCTTCAGGAGCTGTGCCCAGGCGTCAATATCGAAGCTGAAGACCTGCGCGGGACCGATCTGGTGCGGCTCAGTTACGGTTTCTTCGGCCGCTCTGGCGTCGCGTCCTCCAACATCAGATACCGGCCAACCAATGTCGGCTTTGGCCTTACGTACGCCTTGCCGATCGTGGTGGCCTGCCTGTCCGCAGCCCCGGATTCGCTGATCATGTTGGAGAACCCCGAGGCGCATTTGCACCCGCGCGGCCAGAGTGCCATGGCGCACTTGGCGTGCTTGGCCGCCGCGTCAGGCGCCCAGGTCATCATGGAGACCCACAGTGACCACGTTTTGAACGGGATCCGGTTGGCTGTCAAAGATCAGATACTGACAGATTCGGCGGTGTCATTGCACTACTTCCACCGCAGCGCGCGTGGCACCGCCGCCTCGCCGGTACCTCCGATCGAGGTCAGCTCGCCACAACTAGGACCTGATGGCATGCTGTCGAATTGGCCCTCGGGCTTCTTTGACGAATGGGACACAGCACTGGACCGCTTGCTCGATTGACGGAGGCTGCATGTCATTGTTGGTCTTCCTCAACGAGCTGTCGTATCAGGACACCGAGGCCCGTCGCGAGGAGATTTCAACCGCACTCAACGACTTTGTCGCGCTACTACGGGACATTCGGCGACACCGGCCCGGCGCCGCGCTGGTCACCGAGATCGCCTTCGGTAACCTTGACATCGGTACCGGGTTCTCGATGCGGCAGTGGCAGGCCGACGCACGTAACCGCGACACAGCGCGTTTTATCCGAGCTTTGCGGAACCGGGCGCCTTCCAGCGGCGGGCTGGCCAGTGAGGTTCGTGACACCGTGGAGTACAGCCACGACGGGAGAACGGCGCTCTGCCTCGGTGCCGCTCACGTGAGCGAGGGACTCGCCGTTAGCCTGCTTTTATCCCCGGCATGGGATGCGTCCCGTCTTCTGTTGCGTTGTCACTCCCTCGCGGAGAACGACGCCGGTGACGTATTTCTCGAGCACACCGACGAACAAGTTCGGCACGCATCCCGAATATGCCATGTAGCGGAGCACCGTTACTGGATGTGCGAGACCGGGCTCCGAGATGTGCACACCGGCTCCGAGCTGTGGCGGGTACGAGAAGATGTTTTCTCGCGTCTTCGTTTCCTGCCCAGGGTTGCCGACGATCTAGTAGGGTTGCGAAAGGAGTGGATCCACCCGGCGAAGGAACTCCTCGCAAAGCTCCAGGACGCCGTGGCAAGGTGGGACCCGACCCAGGCGCCCACGCCAACATGGCTAACCAAGGTCACGCCCGAGCATGAACAGCGAAAGAGACTATGCTGGTTTGACGATCCAGTTGGCGGGCACGCGCTGTTTGATCTGCATGCCCGGTTAACGCCAGGTGCTGGAAGGCTGCACTTTCGATGGGACGCAACTAAACACGAAGTGATCATCGGCTACGTTGGCCAGAAATTGGAATGATAAAGACTTGAGTACTTGCTCCTCGCGTCGATGAGGTGGTCACGGTGGGGACGGCAGTCCATCAGACAGACTGGGTGGAACCGCTGACGTCGCGTCGGGTGACGGCTGCGGAGGCTGGCAGGGTGGGGGATGCCCGAGACCGTCGACGAGGATTGCACCAGCGAGGACTTCAGCGACGCGGTGTTTGCCGACCAGGAGTGGGAGGGGCGCTGCTTCGCTGGCTGCCGGTTCACCGGCTGCGGCCGAAGTCGCGCCCGCGCCGGTAGCTGGCTCAGGAGCTCCGGCCGGTCTGGTGAACCTGACTGGCCGTTCGGAGGCGCCAGTCCGCTACCCGCGCACTCCCACGCGGTCAACGCCCCGTCGCGACCTCCTCTGATTGTCCTCAGCGAACAGGCGCAATGCCATCGTCAAGTACTCCGGCAGCGTACCACCCGTGTGAAGTCGTATGCCTAAAATACAAGAGGACGGGGAGGGAACAGCGCACCAAAGGCGACATGTGCAGATTTCAATGAAATTAGTTCAGGATCGGACTATTTGTTCGCTCTTTTGGGTTGCGCTGTTGTCTGTCATGACGGGGAACTGAGACAATGTATGCGGAGAGCGGGGAGGAATTCCGATGACTGCTGGGGCCGCGGTACGACTCGCTGAGACGGCGACCACCATTCTGATGCAGCCGACGACTCTGTGCAACCTGGATTGCGCGTATTGCTACCTGCCGGACCGGGCGGTCAACCGGCGGATGTCGCTGGCGGTCGCGGACGCGGTGGCGGCGACGGTCCGGGAATGGTCGCGGATCCATCCGGTACGGGTGCTCTGGCACGGTGGTGAGCCGATGGCCACCGGATTGGCGCATTTTCAAGCACTGCTGGGCCGGTTCGGCCCGGGCGACGGGCACCCGGTGGTCCAGGCGATCCAGACCAACGGCACGCTGATCGACGACGCGTGGTGTGAGCTGTTCGCCGCCCACCCGGTGCAGGTCGCGGTCAGCCTGGACGGTCCCGGTGCCTACAACCGGTCGCGGCTGGACCGAGGCGGGCGGCAGAGCACCGAGCGGACTCTGCGGGGCATCGCGGCGCTGTGCCGGCACGGTATTGGTTTCGGCGCGATCGCGGTGGTTGCCGAGCCCACCCCTGCGGTCGCGGTCGAGTTGTACGAGTTCTTCGCCGAGTTGGGTGCCCACTCGCTGGGGATCAACCTGGAAGAACGCAAGGGCGTGCACCGGGACGCCACCGATCCGGGCGCGGCGGTGGTGGAGTTCTGGGCCGCGCTCGCGGAGCGCTGGGCGGCGGATCGGCGGCTGCGCATCCGGGAGTTCGACCACGCCCTCACCTACATCCGCGCCGAGCTGGCTGGTCGGGCGCCCGACCGCGCCACCCGACCGGTCCCACTCGTGCCGATGATCACCTGGGATGGCGAGGTGGTGCCCATCAACCCCGACCTCGCTGGCTTTTCCTCCCCCCGGCACGGCGCGTTCACCGTCGGCAACCTGCGCGAGCACTCACTGAGCGAGCTGCTGGCGAGCGCCCCCGCGGTGGGGTGGGTGGCCGAGACGCTGGACGGGGTCGGTGCCTGCCGGCGGGAATGCGGGTACTTCGCCTACTGCCGGGGCGGGCAGGGCGCCAACAAGTACTTCGAGACCGGCCGCTTCGATGTCACCGAGACCGCTTACTGCCGCAATAGCAAGATCCGTCTGATGGAAGGACTGATGCAGCATGCCACCCACCCCTGACCAGACCCCTGACCATGGCCTCGCCGAGCGCATTCACGCTGCCCGCAACCAGCTCACCGCGCTGGCTGAGGACGCACAGCCCTGCGAGGACATCGCCAGCGGCGATGTCTTCTACGTGGACGGTTGCCGGGCTCAGCGACCGGGCGCTCAAGAGTGACATCACTCCGGTGAACTGGAGCCGCTGAGCATGCCCGACCAGGTGCGGCCGGCCCGACTCCGGGCCGGCCGCACCTGTCGAACCGGCCGGCTGAGCACGGTCATCGTCGAGCGTCCGCCGCTGCGCGCCAACCGCGAGTTCTGGTTGCTCTGGGTCGGCCAAGCGAGTTCCACGCTCGGGTCGCAGTCCTCGGTGATCGCGATGCCGTTGCTGGTGCTCTCTCTCACGGGTTCGCCGGCTCAGGCCGGTCTGGTCGGTTTCGTCGGGGCCGGATCAGCGGTGGTCGTGCTGCTGCCGGCTGGGGTCCTCGCCGACCGGGTGGACCGGCGCGCGCTGCTGCGCTGGTGCGACGCCGGGCAGGCGGCGGCGATGGCCGCCCTCGCTCTCACCCTGGCACTGGGCCGCCCACCGCTGGTCGAGCTGCTCGGCCTGGCGCTGGCCACCGGGTCACTGAGTGCATTCTTTATCGCCGCCCAGAGCGGCGCGATACGCCAGGTCGTGGCCCGCGCTGACCTGCCGGCCGCAGTCGCCCGCAACCAGGCCTACCGGCAGGCGGCGGTGGTCGGCGGCCCGCCGCTGGGCGGGTTGCTGTACGCGATGGCGTGGCCGTTGCCGTTCCTCACCGACGCGGTCAGCTACCTCCTCTCCTACCTGACGATCACCGCGATCCGCATCCCCCTCCAGGAATCCCGAAAACCCCCACAACCTCGAGAGCCGATCCGGTGTCGCCTGCTCGACGGCTTGCGGTGGATCTTCGGTGAGCCGTTCCTGCGGGCATCGGTGCTGTATGTCGCGGCGTTGAACTTCGTCCAGCCCACGCTGGTGCTCACCGTGATCGTCCGAGCCAGCGCGCACGGCGCGACCTCGACCGCGGTCGGCGTGATGTTCGCGTTGAGCGGAGTCGGCGGGGTGGCCGGGGCGCTGGCCGCCCCGCGCATCCAACGGCGCTGGCCGCCCGGTGCCGTGCTGCTCACCATCGGCGCGATCTGGGCCACCGCGATCCCGCTGCTCACCACGACCACCCACCCGATCCCGCTCGGCGTCATCCTGGCCGCCCTCAGGTTCGTCATCCCCTCGGTCAACACCATCGTCGTCAGCTACCAGATGGGTGTCACCCCCGACCGGCTCCAGGGCCAGGCCTACGCGTCCATGAACCTGGTCGCGAGCAGCTCGGCGCCGTTCGGCTCGCTGATCGGCGGATTCCTGCTGACGGCCATCGGCTCGACCGGCGCACTGCTCGCCCTCACCGCCCTCACGATCACCGTGGTCGTGGCCGCTAGCGCCTCGACCGCCCTCCGGACCGGTGGCCGGATGAGCGTGGCCGTCGAGCGAGCCCGCCACGGCACCGTCGCGGGTTGATCGCGGTCTGGGGGCCATCAGTGACATGATGTGTCGTTCACGGCACCCAAACCGCGATCATGGTGGGCTGGCGGGCCCGGGTGGGGCGGGCTGGCAGGGTGGGGGGATGGGCGAGACCGCCGAAGAGGATTGCACCAGCGAGGAATGCGCCGGCGAGGACTTCAGCGACGGGGTGTTCGCTGGTCAGGAGTGGGCGGGGCGCCGCTTCGTCGGCTGCCGGTTCACCGACGCTGACCTGCGCGGGTTGCGCACCCGCGGTTGCCGGTTCACCGATTGTGACTTCACGCTGGCCGACCTGGGCGCCTCGGAGCACCGCGCGACGGCATTCCACAGCTGCACCTTCCAGCGCACCATGCTGGCCGACTCGGTGCTGGAGAGCTGTTCGCTGCTGGGCAGCACGCTCAGTGACTGCCGGCTGCGGCCGTGGACGCTGCGCGAAGTCGACCTGCGCCTCACCGCGCTGGGCCACGCCGATCTCCGGGAGACCGTGCTCGCCGGGTTGCGGCTGACCGAGGCGAACCTGGTGGCGGCCGACCTGCGGGGTGCTGACCTCTCCGGGGCCGACCTGACCGGGGCCCGGCTGCTGGGGGCCCGGCTGGAGGGCGCCGACCTGCGCGGGGCCCGGCTGGACGCCGACGCTCTGGTGCAGGCGCGGCTGACCGGCGCCCGGATCGACGTGGACACCGCGATCCGCTTCGCCGCCGCGAACGGGCTGCGGGTGGACCTGGGGAGGTGACTGGAATGTGACCGCACGCGGCGGCGAGCAGACCGCGATTCCGGCACCGACCCGGGC
>JBOHFY010000102.1:0-5449 GCA_050699895.1 Pseudonocardiaceae bacterium | reverse complement strand
GCCGCGACCGCCTCGCGAAGCACCGCCGCCGAGTCGACACCTGGTGACGGCGGAATCGCCCGCACTGGCTCGACGAGAAACTCCGCGATCGCTTGATCGCAGAACTCCTCGTCGAGGTGCGCGGCGGCACACAGATAACGGGTCGTCCCGTCAAGTCTCGGGGCCGAGCCACCTGGTTCTTGGCTGCCGTGGTGCCGCCCATTTCCTGACGCTGGCTGCCGCAGAGCGGGCAGCACCTCCAGCGCGGACCCGCACTGCTCACAATAGCGATCGCCAAGCCGAGCGCGGTGCGAGCACTTGTGGCAACTGGTACTCGCACCGTTGTGTGTTCCCGCAGTCATGAAGTCCCCTTGAGTGGCTGATCTGGGCCCCGCCGGGAGGCGCCTGCTCGAGTACTCGGTCGGCGAGGGGGCGGAGGCTGTTACTGCGTGCAGTTGAGGTGCTGCGCTCCAATAGCGGCTCGCGCGGCATGCTAACCCTCAGCACGGCATAGCCCCCAGGGGGGTGACTCCACCGCGACCCACCGTCCAAGGTCAATCCCGACCCCACGTGGGTGCCCCGCCCGCTGTGGAGGCGACGGCTGACTTACTCGCCGAGGACTTTGGAGGCTGGCATCGCATCTCCGCTGATCACTCCCGTCGATCTTCACCCGTGGGCCGCACGACAGCTAGACGAACTCCGTGCGCTGGCCGATCGAGGGCTGGCGGCCCGGACCGGCGACACACTCGCCCACACCGAGATGCCGAACCGCTATCCGCTACCTGGGTGTCTCCTTCGTGGCCAACGGGTCTGGCGGGTGGAGATCATGGCGGTGGTGAACAGGTCGGTCAGGGCGCGCTCGGCAGCGGCGGGGTCGGGGCACAGAGTGACCACGAGATCGCCGAGACGGATCCTGTCATCGGCGTCGACCAGGCGGGTGACCTGGGGCAGGGTCGTGGGAAGCGCTGGTGTATCGGGACCGCTGGTGTCGCCGCGAAGCTCGCTGGCCAGTATCCCGAGTGTCCTGGTGAGTTCGCGGGTGTTGCCGGTGAGGTGGTTGAGGAGCGCGGCGGCGAGGCGGTGGGCACGTTGCTCGGCAGGGTTTCCGGTGGCGCGGGACAGGTAGTTGGCGAGGGTGTGGTGCGCTGTGGAAATCCCGCGGGGGTCAGGGCGCAGGTAGTGCAGGCGCAGCGAGATGCGCTGGAGGTCAACAGCGTCGACCGGGTGGTCACGGGTGTCTTCCAGGTCGGCGCGGGCACCATAGACCAGGGCGAGCTGCGTGATGTCACCAGCGGTGGTGAAGGCGTCCTGGCAGTCGCGCAGGAGGTGGTCAGCGTCGGTGAGCCGACCGAGATGACGCAGGGGGAGGTAGTCGTTGAACCGGGTGCCGGCGATCTCGTGGGGGTCGGCGCCGCGCCGTCGCTGGGTGGTGGTGATCTCGTCATTGAGGTCGAGCGCGTCGTCCCAGCGCTCCAGGGCCACGGCAGACAAGCGGCCGATGTCGAGAACGCCTTCCCGGGCGTTCCACGGGTTCACGCGGTCGTTGTGGGCGCGCTGGTCGGGCAGCTGCGCCATCTGGGCCCGCAACGCGGGCAGGTCGAGGAGGACCTGCTCATGGTGGCCGAGCAGAGTGAGTATCTGCAGCCGCCGGCCTTGGTCGCTGAGCTGGGTCCAGGACCCGAACCCGGCCTGGCGGGTGTGCTCAATCTTCCGGCCGGCCAGGGTGAGAGCCTCGTGCAGCCTGCCCTGGTCACGCAGCAGAGTGACCAGATCACCGGCGGTGGTGGAGGCAAGCCCGTACTCGCCATCGGCCTTGGCCTGGCCGTAGGCCCGGCGCAGCAGGGTTTCGGCCTCAGCGGGGTCCACCTTCCGCGTAGCGGCGGCGAGCACGATGAGGTCTTTGAGAGCGCCGGTGGTCTCGGCGATGCGCCGCAGCGGGGGGATGACAGCAAGCGAGGTGACCGGGGAGTAGTGGTCCCGGATCAGGGCGCGTTCGAGCAGGCAACTGGCGGCGTTCCAGTCGTGTTGGCGTAGGAGGTAGCGGGCGGCGGCCAGGCTGGCCCGCATCATGAAGTGGTCGGTGTCCTTGCTGGTGTGCTGTTGTTCGATCCCCCAGCCTCCGATGACGGCGGTCCACCAGGCGGCGAGTTGCGCATCGACCGCGGCGGTGACCGGCTCCGGGGTGACCGCGTGGATGGCCTCGGCGACGCCGGGGTGGATCCGGTAGCGCACGGGTTTGTTCGGATCGGCGGGATCATCGATCGGGTCGGTGGCGATCAGTGCGGCGGCGATCAGTGGAGCGAGCGCCGAGGCAAGGGGTGGTGGTTCACCGGGCTGGTCCAAGCGCTGCCACAGGGCAGGCCAGTTCGCGCCGACGACGGTCGTGTCCCGGTCGGTCTCCTCGATCCGGCACAGCACTTGCAGCAGCAGTCGCGCCGGGGCGGGTGCCGTCGCGGCGACGGTGGTGGTCCACGTGGTGAAGGTCCGCAGCAACTGCTCAGTGTCCAGCCTGGTGTGGCCCTGGGTGAGGAACGCCGCCCGTGCCGCCCCGTTCACCGCCGCTTCGATCTCAGCCAGCTGGTAGGCCAGCCGGGGCGGGTCGGCCGCGGCCGCGTTGGCGAGTTCCAGCAGTGTGGGATGGCCTTGTGCCAGGGCGAGCACCCGGCGGGCCAGCGTCACACTGCGCAGTAATTCGCGCAGGTTGGGCAGTTCCCCGACCAGCACCAGGGACTCGTCCCGAGACAGTACGTGCACCGGGTGGATCAACACCGTGCCGGAGTTCAGCCCGGCCGGCACGATCCGGCTGGTCAGGATCACCCGCGAGGACCCCTGGTGGCCGGTGAGGGCGCTGATCAACGGCTCCCAGCGACGGTCGCGCCACTGGCCATCCGAGGTGAGTAGGGTGTCCAGATTGTCCAGGACCAGCAGCAGGCCCGCGTCGGCGAAGATGGCGGTGAGGGTGGGCAGGAAATTCCGCAGACGCTCCAGGGTGGCGATCTCCTCAACCATCACGAGCCCGTAATCCCCGAGTTGCGCCTCCAACGTCACCGCCAGCAGGCGCAGCGCATCACCGAACTGGTCCGGATCGGTGGGCGCGGACCAGAACGCCAACGCGGCGAAGCCGCGCTGACGACGGTAGGCCAGCTCCACCGCGCACGTGGTCTTGCCCACACCGGCCATCCCCTGGAACATCACTGCGGCATGCCCGGAAGCCGGGCCCAACGTGGTACTGGCCGCAGCCATCACCTCAGCACGGCCGACAAACCGCGTCGGTTCGGCCGGGAACCGGCCCATCGCCTCCACAGCGGGGTCGGGGACCGGCCGCTCGACCGGAGGCACCGGGGACAGCTTGCCCACCGAGGCCCTCGGCTTGCCCACCCACGCAAGCAAGATCACCACCAGGATCCACCCGAGGATCCCGAGAATCACCGTGGTCGTGGTCACCGAAGTCTCTCCAGGGACGGCTGAGCGCTGACAATAGCTCCACCCTGGCGGCCCAGCACACCCTTACTTGTCAGATAGAGCCACAAACCGGACATAACCCGCATTTCAGGGGCGAGGGTGAAAATGTGTGGCTTCAGATAATACGTTACGTCGGTGGCTTCACTTGATGAGTCACACGGGCCATCGTTGACCGCCAGCTGGTGACGCTGTGCCACCATGCCACGCTGCGGACTCAAAGGCGTTCTCCAGACGATCTCCCCGCGAACCACCCCGGGTCTGATGGAGGCTCTTGAACCGCCCCGGTAGGTCCGGAGACTCCAGCCCTTGCGACTCGACACCCCATCAGGATACATATTACTCTATTTGAGTGGTTTCGACCTCGATTCTTCTTGCTTTTGGTGATTTGCGGCTACCGCTATTGCATGATTACTCTGCGGTCGAGACGCTCAGATGGTTGGATCCTCTAGTAATATTCGTGATTATCGCGGGTTCTCTGGACTTGATGAAGTCACGCCGTCAGAATCCACGGGGAGTCTGTCCCGGAAGGCGGGGAAGTCGGAAAAGCGAGGTTGGCCGGTATTGCGCGCCGAGGAGTCCGGCCACCTTGCGGGAATCTTAAATTTCACAGAAATCTCAGCGAAATAAACTTATGCAAACGGTGGCTTAACGCCGCAACTAAGTGGATCTTTGTAATCTCACCGTAATTTTACGGAGATAAATACCCGGACGGGGGTTGACCCACTGTGTTGGGTGGGTTCAAGGTGGTTAAGGGCGCCCTTGCGGGGGATGATCTCCCGCTTCGTGGTGAGAGCCGCAGATCGGTCCTTGGATCGACCACAGATGAACCCGGTGGACGGAAAAATCTTCCACTCGGGCCGAACCGTGGGCCAGTCACGAATGCTGCGACGCGCCCGTGTCGACGTTCCAGTAGTCAACCAAACCGATTCGTCGGGGAATCAGGGAGTCAGGTTGTGACGTCATCACAGCAGTCCAAGTCCACCATCGACCGGGGTGAGGGAGGAGTCCCGAGCCAGCGCTACCAGGACGAGCGCGCTCTCGTTGACCTGACGGTCAGCGAGCTGCAGCGGGACCTGCAGCGAGTGGAAGACCAGGCTCGTATGGCCCAGCAGGATGCCCACGGCGCACGGCAGGGGGCGCAGCAGGCCAAGAGCGCCGCCCAGCAGGCGCAGATCCAGGCCCGGCAGGCCCAGAACCAGGCTCAACAGGCCCAGGGCCAGGCCCAACAGGCCCAGAACCAACTGCAGCAGGCGCAAGGCCAGGCCCAGCAGGCGCAGAGCGAGGCGCAGCAAGCCAACCAACGCGCTCAGCAGGCGCAGGGCCAGGTGCAACAGGTCCAGAACCAGGTGCAACAGGCGCAGAACGAGGCCCAGCAGGCCAACCAGCGCGCTCAGGGCGCGCTGGAGCGGGCCGACCAGGCCAACCAACAGGCCCAGCAGGCCGAGGACCAGGCCCAGCAGGCGCATAACCACGCCCACCAGGCGCAGACTGATGCGGGGCAGATCCGCGCGAACGTCCGGCAGCTTCAGCGGGCGTGACCCTCACCGGCTAGCGCCGGCGCCGTCCAAAAGTAGCGACAACCGAGGGGTCACCCGTGCGGGTGGCCTCTCGGCGCCTAGCAGGGGGCAGCGCCATGGCGCCGCGGCGGCGGGCGTGTCCTGAACTGTCGGGGTCGGCTACTACCGTGTGCGCCGTGGCCCGTTACCCCCGGTTACCTGTCGAGCTGTTCCGCTTCGCCACCACCGAGCGGGCCGAGCTCAACACAGCCGTGCTCTACGCGTTCGGGGCGGCCAACGAGCGGCTGGAAACCTGGCTGACGCTGGGTGACGTGGCCGTGCGGCTGCAGACTGTCGGCTACTTCATCCCGGTGACCGACGAGGACCTCGTGCCGGTGCTCGGCCAGCTGCGGGACTGGCAGCTCATCGACCGCACCCAGGACCACGCGGCGCACTACTCCACCGCTGAGGACTTCGAGCGCAACAACCTGCGTTACTCGCTGACTCGGCAC
>JBOHFY010000101.1:0-3852 GCA_050699895.1 Pseudonocardiaceae bacterium | reverse complement strand
GCTGTCGGACGAGTTGTTGTCCCTCTTCGCCGCCCACCGCGTCGACGCCGCGATCTACGTCGGCGGACTGTGGGGTTTGGGCCGGGTGATGCCGACCACCGGCCCGGTCCGCCGGGTGCTAGCGCTGCATGTGGTCGGTCACGACATCGACATGGCTGCGGCCCTGGAGCGCGCCGAGCTGGTCATCGCGCCGTCGGCTGTGGTGCTGCGGTGCGCGTCTGGTCGAGGTTATGACACCACCGGCTGGCGGGTAGTTCCCAACGCGCTGCTCGTCGAGGGGTGCCCACCCTCGACGGTTCGCCGCCGGTGGCTCCGTGAGCACGGGCCGATCCGGGTTCTGGCCCGCCTCGGTCCGGAGAAGGGAGTCGAGGAATTACTCGCCGCCGCAGTGGGCGGCCGGCTCACTCACCGGCTGCAGGTGGCGCTGTGTGCGGCCGGGTTCGAGGCGGCGCCCAGAAGCCAGCGGCGGCTATTCAACGCCTGCCGGGACCTCGCTGCCCGTATCGGTGTGACGATTCTGCCTGGTCTGGCGTGGAATCAGGTCCCCACCTGGCTCGGGGAATCCGCAGTAGTCATCGTGCCGTCGCTAGCCGAGACGTTCGGCCTCGTCGCGCTGGAGGCAATGGCCGGTGGGACACCCGTGGGGGCCTTCGACATCGACAACCTTCCCGCGCTCATCGGCGACGGCGGGCTCCTCGTCCCCCGGAAACACGGGCACCTCGGACTGTGGCGCGCCGCCGGGGAACTGCTGGCCGACCCCCTAGGCTACGAGCAAACCTCACGGGCCGGCTCCACCCGAGCACAGGATTATCGGCCCGCCCACATCGCTGGTCTGCTCGTGAAGGTGGTGAGCTGATGAGTCGACTTCCCCTCCAGTCGATGCTCCCGGTGCTGGACCTCGCCGGCAACGACAGTCAGGTCCCGTTACTGCTCGTTGACGGGCACAACCTGCTGTGGGGCGCGACCTTCGGATTCCCAGCGCCGATCTACTCCCGCGACAAGACGCGGCTGCTCACCGGCCTGTTCGCCTTCTTCGCGCTGCTGCGGGCAGCGATCCGCGACGACGTACCCGGCGCTGCCCCCGAGGTCATCGTGGTCTTCGACGGCGAGCATGGAACGGCGAGCCGCCAACAAGTCCACGATGGCTACAAGGCCAGCCGGCCCACAGACGACCAAGCGCTGCTACCCCTGCAATTCCTGCCCGACGTCAAGCTCGGCCTGGACCACTGCGGCATCGCCTGGATCGAGCTGGAGTACGCCGAAGCCGACGACGTGATCGCCACCCTGGTCCACGCGACCACCGCATCCCGCCCAGTGATCATCATGTCCCGGGACAGGGACTACTACCAGCTCATCACCGATCGCGTCGTGGTGCTCAACACCCGATTCCGCGCCGGGCGCAAGCTGGTGACCCCGCACGAGGTATACATCCGCCACCAGGTCACTCCCGCGCAGTGGACCGATTTCCGGGCACTGGCGGGGGACCCGGCCGACGAGATCCCCGGGGTGCGCGGCATCGGAGTGAAGACCGCGGCGACACTGCTGGCCGGCGGCTTGACCCTTGATGACCTGCCCGCCTCCGGTCGCTTCGCCACCGGCCGCGCCCGGGCGGTGGCCGAGCAGTTCGAGCTCGCCCTCAAGTGGCGTGACATGATCCGCCTGAATACCGGCCTGGAGCTGTCGCGGTGGCCCACCGGCGAGGCCAGTCCGCAGCTGCCGCGCCCGGCGGATGTCGTCGAGCAGCTCGGCCTGTGGTGAGTCCAGCCGGCTCGGTGCTGACGGTGATGGCCCACCCAGACGACGCGGAGCTGTGGGCTGGCGGCACGTTGGCCATTCACGCCCAGACCGGGGCGCCGGTCACCATCGCGGTACCCCGAACCGACGAGGTACGCGACCGGGAGGCCGCTGCCGGCGCCGAGGCGCTCGGCGCCGCGCTACGCCTGCTCGACGAGCTCACCACCGACGCGCTGCGCGGCCTGCTCACCGAACTGCGCCCCGAGATCGTGATTACCCACAACACCGACGACATCCACCCCGACCACCAGCGGACCGCACAGACTCTGCTCACCGCCGTTCCCAAGGTCGTGATCGCGACCGGGCACCCGCGCCGGGTCTACACCTGCGACGGATACCACAATCTCCACCGTGACGGCCGCCCTATGCACCTGCCGGTGATCGTGGACGTAACCAGCGTGTGGGAGACGAAGATGCGCGCCTTGGCCGGGCACGGGTCCCAACCCATTGACGAGTACTTCGGGCCTATGGCCGAAACGCTAGGCCAGCTGCACGGCGGCCGCATCGGGGTGCGCTATGCCGAAGCCTTCGCACCCCTGCCGGTCCTGGGTCGACTTCCCAACAGCCCGCACCTTTAGCTGGACCTCGGTCAGTCGGTCATCGCTGCGGTCAAAGCTCTGGGCTTCGCCACGAGCAACGGTGACGTCCGTCGCGTCGCCGAGCAGAACGGCCTGCGTCTGGTGGTCGGGTCCGAGGGCGGCCAGGAGCAGGTGACGCTCACCGCCGACGAGGCCCGCGAGCCGCTGGTCGCCGTGGTCAAGGGCAAGCTCCACGGCCAGTCCGGCGATTTCTACCTCAAGGTCGGCCGCAAGCTCGCCCGCAGCACCGCCAGCACCTGATCCGGCCGTGGACGCTGTGGTGCGCGATCTGTTCGGCACCCTCGTGGCCGCACCCACACCCGGCGAACGGTGACCGCCGAGCCCTCCTCCACTTTGCTGATCGCCTGAGGTTCTGCGCTGCCAGGAACGCTGGAGACCGGCCCGGTCAGTACAGTATGGATCACCGGTACTCTGCGCTGTTTGATTTTTATTCGCAACTCGCCTCGACGGCGCCACTGGTCATGTGGTGATGTCCTCGTCGTGCTGGGCGCGGCGCAGAAAACCGGTGATCTCCTCGTCCAATGCCATCAGGCTCACCGAGTGCAGTGGCCGCATCTGCTGCTGGAGCGACTGAATGCGGTGAACTGTTCTGCTGGAGTTGACCTTGCCTGCCGTGTTCAGCGCATCGCGGGTCAACGCTGCGGCGTATTCGTGGTCACCGTCGAGCAGGTAGGCGGCGGCGAGATCGGTCTGCACGAGACAGCGGCTCCGCACGCGCCACGGTTCGTAGCTGTCCAACGTGCGGTTCATCAGCAGAATGGCGTCTGCTGGCTCGCCACTGTCCCGGAGTGCTCGTCCAAGGTCAGCGGCTAGCTCGGCTTCGGTGTAGAAGCTTAGCCATGCCAGTTCCCCATCAGGGCGAAACCGTTCGTAGCTCCGCTCGGCTTCCAGCACGGCAGCTCTGCTCGCGCTGCTGTCCTGGTCCAGCGCGTGTGCCCGCGCTTCCGCGGCGTGCAAGTGCGCCGTAAGAGTCGGTGCTGCCATGCTGGCCACCGTTATCCCCGCCCGCGCCAACGCTACCGCGTGCCGGGCGCAGCATGTGCCGGTCGCGTTCAGGATCGTCAACTCACTCATGTTGCAGAATATGCCCGCCGCGACCAGCCGGTTGCCCGCGTTCATCGCCAGGTTGAGCGCCTGGATGTAGTACCGCTGAGCCAGGGCGTGACGGCCCACGTCGACGGCTGTCGACGCCGCCAGCCGAGCAGACTGTGCCACTGCGGTCAGCAGCGCCCGGCCGGTCGAATCCGAATAACTACCGCGTAGCAGCGTGGTCGCCGCGTCATGCAGCAACTGCACGACTTGGTGGCGTATCCGGCCCGCTCCGTAACGGAGGTCCATCCGCCGCAGGTGCGCGATGTGGTCGGTGAGGATCTCCACATCGATCATGCCGATACGGGTATTGCCGGCATCCCGCGCCACGTCGCTGATCACTGGCGCGGTCAACGCGAGCAGCGCCGGT
>JBOHFY010000100.1:0-6057 GCA_050699895.1 Pseudonocardiaceae bacterium | reverse complement strand
CATCAGCACTCAGGCCGGCGAGCACGGCGGCAGCATCCCCGCGAACACTCCCGTGCGGATCATGGACCTGCACACCCGCCGGGAGCGCTACGAGCAGCTGGACACCGCGCTGGACTACCGCGGCGAGCAGATCGGCCGGTCGGTGATGAACCCCAGCCAGATCCGCATCGCGGTCCAGGCGTTCGCCGATGGCTGGGCGGAGTTCTTTCCCCGCCGTGAGCACGTCCCCAAGACGCTGATCTTCGCTAAGACCGATCTGCACGCTGATGAGATCGTCACGGCGGTCCGGGAGATCTTCGGCGGCGGCAACGAGTTCTGCACGAAGATCACCTACCGGTCGGACGACCCGGAGCAGGCGCTCAAGGACTTCCGCACCAAGGCCTCGCTGCGGGTCGCGGTGACCGTCGACATGATCGCGACGGGCACCGACGTGCGCCCGCTGGAATGCGTGTTCTTCTTGCGCGGAGTGTCCAGCGCCACCTACTTCGAGCAGATGAAAGGCCGCGGCGCGCGCACCATTGACGCCGACGAGTTCCAGACAGTCACCCCGGACGCGGCGGCCAAGACCAAGTTCCTGCTGGTCGATGCCGTCGGGGTGACCGACTCGCCGCTGGTGGAGGCCAAGCCGCTGCAGCCGGTCAGCCAGCGCCGGGCGAGCCTGCAGAAGCTGCTGGCAAAGGCCGCCAGCCACAGCATCAGCACCGACGAGGCAGCGGCGCTGTCCGCCCGGCTCGCCGCGCTGAACGCGCAGATCACCGAGCCCGAACGGGCCGAGCTGGCTCAGGCTGGGGGCCAGCCACTGCACCAGATCGCCCGCACCCTGGCCGACGCGACCGATGAGGACGCCCAGGAGGCCGCCCGGCTGGCCGGAGGAGCGGCCGCGCAGCACGCGCTCGTCGTCGCAGCGGTGGCACCGCTGGCCGATCCGGAGTTCCGGGATCGGATCCTCAGTATCCGCCGCAAGTATGATCTGCCGTTCGACGAGCACACCCAGGACGTGCTGCTCTCCGTCGAAGCCCGCACGCTGGACCAGGACGGCGCGCGGCAGACCGTCGAGGACTGGCGGGCCTACCTTGAGGAGAACCGGGACGTGACCGCCGCGCTGCGCGTTGCCTTCTCCGACCCCCGCCGTGACCCGAGGGCGGTGTATGCCCAGCTGGCGGACCTCGCGCGGCAAATCGAGCGACCCCCGCACCAGTGGACGCCCGCTGCCCTGTGGGCCGCCTACCGCAAGCTCGGCATCGCCAGCGGCAACGGTGGCCGCAAGGGGGTGCCCGAGCTGGTCGCCATCCTGCGTTACGAGCTTGGATTGGACTCCGAACTGCACGCCTACCGCAGCGTTGTCGAGGCTCGGCTGGCCAACTGGCTGGCCCGCGAGGAGCAAGCCGGTCGCCGGTTCACCGTCGATCAGCGCTGGTTCATCGACCGCATCGCCGCCGTCATCGCCAGCCGCCTGCACGTCGCCGAAGACACCCTCGACGACCCACCGTTCACCGAATACGGCGGCGCCGACGGCTTCTGCCAAACCTTCGGCGACGACAATCGAGCCGCCGCCCTCCTGGCCGAACTGAACAAGGAACTCCCCGCATGACCGATTTACCACCCGGCTGGGAGTGGGCACGACTCGACGAGGTCGCGGACATACAAGGTGGCATCCAGAAACAAGCCAAACGTCGACCTACTCTCAACAAGTATCCGTTCTTGAGGGTAGCGAATGTGGCCAGAGGACAGCTGGATCTGTCGGAGATCCACGAGGTCGAGCTGTTCGAAGGCGAACTGGAAAGGTATCAACTCGAATCGGGAGATCTTCTTGTTGTCGAAGGAAATGGCAGCCTCGACCAACTTGGGCGCGGAGCGATGTGGCATGGCCAAATAGCCAACTGTGTGCATCAGAACCATCTCATCAGGGTTCGCCCGACTCCCGCGATAAATCCGCAGTATTTGGAGTATCTCTGGAACTCTCCGCTCGTTACCGCGCAAATAGAAAGGGCGGGGGCTTCAACTTCGGGCCTCCACACTCTTAGTGTATCGAAATTGGGGCCCGTGGTTGTTCCGGTGCCTCCGCTCGCCGAGCAGCGCCGGATAGTGATTGCTCTTGACAGTCATCTCTCTCATGTGGACGCTGGCCAAAAAGTCCTCGTCGCTACGGCCAAAAGAGTCGCCCTACACCGGGATCGGTTTATCGCCGCCGCATGCAGTGGTGATCGAGTACCAACTACAGGGCCTTCTGCGGTACCACCAGCCTTCGTCGGCGTCCAGGATGGCGAACTCCCGCCGTTGCCTGGTGATTGGAAGTGGGTTCGGCTCGCGGAGATTGCTGACGTTGTAGGTGGAATAACAAAGGATGCGAAGAGGCAGACCGAGGTCGAACTGCCAGAAGTTCCATACCTGCGTGTCGCCAACGTTCAGCGAGGTCGCCTGGACCTCGACCGTATCTCGGTAATTCGAGCGCCGATCGGCAAAGTTCGACAGCTCCGCCTTCAGGCGGGCGACGTGCTCCTCAATGAAGGTGGTGACCGGGACAAGTTGGGGCGTGGGTGGATCTGGGAAGGACAGATTGCGGAATGTATTCACCAGAACCATGTTTTCCGCGCGCGGATTCGCGATAACCAGTTGGAGCCAAAGCTGCTAGCTTGGCATGTTAACACGTTTGGCAAGGGATGGTGTGAACGTAACGGCAAGCAAAGTGTCAATCTTGCCTCGATCAGTTTGTCAAAGATTCGCATGCTTCCAGTTCCGGTTCCACCGCAGAACGACCAGCTCGCGCTAGTGGCTCTAATCGACGAGCACCTCGTCCAGTTGGACTATCTAGTTGGCGCTCTACGGCAGGCGTTACGTCGATCTGAAAATCTTCGTTGCTCGCTCATCGCCGAGGTGTTCGCGGGGAGGTTGCTGCCACAGGATCCGAATGATGAGCCGGCGTCGGTGTTGCTGGAGCGGATCAAGGCGGAACGGGCGGCCCAGCCGAAGGTCATGCGTGGTCGCCGTTCTCCGGAGACCTCGAATCACGAGCAGGGGAGCTTGTTGTGACCACGACCAACCTTGATGCTCGGCAGCTTGTCGACAAGTTGTGGAGTTACTGTCATGTGCTGCGGCATGACGGGGTGTCGACGATTGACTATGTTGACCAGCTCACGCTGCTGCTCTTCCTGAAGATGGCGCACGAGCGGGCCGGGCGGAGGTTGGGTGGGCGTGAGGAGATCGTGCCGGAGCATCTGGGCTGGCAGACGCTGCTCGACGCTGACGCGAAGGCGCTCAAGGATGTCTACGATGACATCCTTGACCAGCTCGGTACGAGGTCCGGCGCTCTCGGCCGGATCTTTCACAACGCCCAGAACAAGATCCGTAACGCGGCCACGCTCAAGCGGCTGATCGTCGATCTGATTGACCAGCAGAACTGGTCGGCTACCAAGGTTGATATCAAGGGCGACGCGTACGAGGCGCTGCTGGAGAAGGGCGCGGAGGACGTCAAGTCCGGCGCCGGGCAGTACTTCACCCCTCGGGCGCTCATTCAGGCGATGGTCGAATGCACCAAGCCCACCGCGCGGGACACCATCATCGACCCGGCGTGCGGCACCGGCGGGTTCCTGCTCGCCGCCTACGAGTACATCCAGGACCGCTACGGCGACGAGCTGTCCCCCGAGGATGCCCAACATCTGTCCGGGGGTGGTATTCGCGGCGTTGAGTTGGTAGAAGACACGGCTCGGCTTGCCCAGATGAACCTGCTCCTGCACGGCATCGGCAAGCCCAGCGGTCCGGAACTCATCGAGGTGCACGACTCTCTCGCCGAGAAGATCCGGAACCACGCGACGCTGGTGCTGGCGAACCCGCCTTTCGGCCGGAAATCCGGCTTCACCACCGTCGATGAGTTAGGCCGTGTCACCCGTGATGACGACTCCTACGACCGCGACGATTTCTGGGTGACCACGAGCAACAAGCAGCTCAACTTCGTCCAGCACATCTACCGGCTGCTCACCGTCGGTGGTCGTGCTGCGGTCGTCCTTCCGGACAATGTGCTCTTCGAGGGCGGCGCTGGCGAAGCCATCCGGCGGCGGCTGCTCGACGAATGTGACGTGCACACCCTGCTACGGC
Organism: Pseudonocardiaceae bacterium; assembly: GCA_050699895.1. Lineage (GTDB taxonomy): Bacteria > Actinomycetota > Actinomycetes > Mycobacteriales > Pseudonocardiaceae. Next base: position 1,965 of record JBOHFY010000100.1, on the reverse strand, counting down.
TACCCACCGGCATCTTCTACGCCGGTGGCGTCAAGGCCAACGTGCTGTTCTTCGACAAGCAACGCGCCCGGCCGGGCACGCCGTGGACCTCGAAACTCTGGGTCTACGACCTCCGCACCGGCCAGCACTTCACGCTGCGACAACGCAAGCTCGCCCGTGAGCACCTGCAGGACTTCGTCGACTGCTACCTGCCCGGCAAGCCCCGCGAGGAGCGCACTGAGACCGAGCGCTTCAAGGCGTTCAACTACGAGGAGCTGGTCGCCCGCGATAAGGCCAACCTCGACATCACCTGGCTACGTGACCCGGACGCCGAGGACAGCGGCAACCTCCAGCCACCCGAGGTGATCGCCCAGGAGATCGTTGACGACCTGCAGGCCGCGCTCAACGAGTTCACCGCTGTCGCCGAAGCACTGGAAGCGGCCAAAGCCGCTCGACAAGAAGGCACAACAGCGTGAGGAGTGCGAGGTAAAAGCGTAGTTAAGGCGTCTCCGGGCTGTCTGTCACGGCCATCTCTTGACGATACGACCGCCTTCATAGACTTGGTAGAAGCGTGCCTCGTGTCGTTGGACGGCCCGCTCGATGTGGACTCAGGCTGCGATGCGGCAGATGGCTTCGGCGACATCTCGGGTGAGCCCGTATTCCTCCGCCACGGCATCGAGTGACTCGCCAGCACGCCACAGCTTTACCACCATGTCGACCTGAACGTTATTGATAGTGATCACCGGCGCTCCCCAACCGAATCGTGGATCAATGACTACAGGCGCTACATCGGAGTACTGCCGCAGGGTCAGCCTCATCGGGGAGCCGTCCACCTCGTCCCAGGTGGTGTATCGAAGATGCTCGTCAATGATGTCGCGAATCGGCGCCTGCCCGTCATGCGCCCGCAGGAGGTCACCGTCCGCATAGCTGACGAGGATATCGATGCCATGCGTCGCTATACGCTGCGTCGCCAGCCCGTAGGAAGTCTTGAACTCGCGTCGCACTGCAGCCGCAGCATCGCGGACCTTCTTCTTGGACAGATCCAGATCACGCAAGGAGCGCAAGACGTACGCCTCAGTGACAGCGATGAACGGCACCGATGGCCAGCCCCGCTTGACAGGGGGACTCGATGCACGAGCGCTTCGCCTGCCGCTTGGTCCCGCAACCAGTAGTTCAGAGTCGAGCGAGGTAGCTGGTGGCGTGCTGTCTCCTTCGGAGTAAGCAACGCATCGTGGTACTTATCGATCGGCACGCCGCTCTCCCTCCTGAAGGTATCTCATCTTGACACAGGCAGCCGACAGGATACGGATGGCGACACCGGCAGGTCACCCATTCGGCGCCACCTGTTGCGCACCGTGCGCGCCGCCCACCCTCTCGGCGCAGGGCTTCGTCAAGAGATGCGCGTGCGCCGGGCCGGGGCTTGATGTGGTGGGCGTGGTCGCCGGTTACGGTCAATCGACACCTCCTCGCCGTGTCAGTCTAGCCGCCACGGGCGTCGCCCTGTCAGAACGCCGTGAGGCCCGGGTGGTGGTGGTTTTCGCCGTAGGTGCGCGCCGCGCTGACGGCGAACTGCTCAGCGGTGTCAAGCTGACCCAGGTCGCATTTCGTCAATAACCCGATCAAGGTCTTCAGCATTGCGGGCACAGATCCCTACCGAGCAACCCTCACCCGCTAACCGCAGCGCAATCGCTCGGCCGATTCCCCGGCTGCCACCGGTGATGACAGCGGCCTTGCCGCTAGCTGGAGATGCACCGCCAGCGTTCTCTCAACTCGACCACGCATGGTCCGGTGAACGAGCGCAGCGCCGCCAGAAGCTCCTCGATTCTTCTGCTAGCCGGATGTGTCGGCCGCTCGGCCCAGATGTCCATGGCTTCGCTGCCCACGGCTGCGGCACCGTCGTGCTCGCCAGCTTGGGTTAACGCGACGGCGAGGTCGACTCTGGCGCTGGTACGGGCGACTGGCCAGGTGACTGGGTCCGCGTCGCAC
>JBOHFY010000099.1:0-19969 GCA_050699895.1 Pseudonocardiaceae bacterium | reverse complement strand
GTTCTTTACTGACCCCGCCACCGGACCGGTGCGCGACTACGCCAGGGTGCACGCGACCCAGACCTGGCGCTTCCCGGCGTTTTTCCACGCGCTGCTCGCCCACGGCGTCTACGCCCCGCCCAGTGCGTTCGAGTCCTGGTTCGTCTCCGCGGCCCTGGACACCGAGGCCTTTGAGGTGATCGCCGCGGCGCTGCCGCACGCCGCCCGGGCCGCCGCCCACGCTCGGGAAGACGCATGAGCCGTACTGTGGTCCACTTGCTGCGACACGGTGACGTGCACAACCCGGACGGGGTTCTCTACGGCCGGCTCCCCGGTTTCCGGCTCTCCGAAGTGGGCGTCCGCCAAGCCGCGCGGGTCGCCGCGCACCTGGGCGACCACGATGTGGTGCACGTGGTCGCCTCGCCGTTGCTGCGGGCGCGGCAGACCGCGTCGCCGATCGCCGAGGGGCACGGTCTGGACTTGGTCACCGACGAGGAGCTGACCGAGGCGGGCAACGTCTTCGAGGGCACCCGAGTGTCAGTCGAAGACGGGGGGGCGCTGCGCGACCCGAGGAACTGGCTCGCGTTGCGCAACCCGTTCCGGCCGTCCTGGGGTGAGCCGTACCGGCAGATCGCGGCCCGGATGCTCGCCGCCGTGCACCGGGCCCGCGAGCGGGCCGCCGGGCATGAAGCGGTCTGTGTGTCGCATCAGTTGCCGATCTGCGCGCTGGTCCGGCAGCTGGCCGGGCGGCGGCTCTGGCACGACCCGCGACGCCGACGGTGCTCGGTGGCGTCGCTGACCAGCCTGGTGTTCGCCAAGGGGGCGCTGGTCGACGTGGTCTACAGCCAACCCGCGGTGACCAGCGCATGAGGCGCGTGCTGGTCGTTGTAACCACCGCGCTGCTGCTGGCGGGCTGCGCCACCTGGCTGATGGCTGGCTGCGCCACCGGGACCGACGCGGTGGCCCGCGGCGGCACCTTCGAATTCGTCTCACCCGGCGGCAAGACCGACATCTTCTACGACCCACCGGCCACCCGGGGCACTGTCGGCGAGCTGTCCGGGGACAGCCTCACCGAACCCGGGACTTCGGTGTCGCTCGCGCACTACCCCCACCAGGCGGTGGTGCTCAACATCTGGGGCTCGTGGTGCGGGCCGTGCCGATCCGAGGCCACCGACCTGGTTCGAGTCGCCAACACGACGGCGAGCCAGGGCGTACAGTTCCTCGGGATCGATGTGCGGGACGGCCGGGCTGCCGGGGCGGACTTCGCCCGCGACTTCGGCCTGACCTACCCGTCGATCTTCGACCCACCCGGCCGCACGCTGTTCGCCCTCAGCGGTATCCCGCGTTCGGTCGTGCCCTTGACGGTCGTGCTGGACCGCCACCACCGGGTCGCCGCAGTATTCCTGCACGCCATACGCACGCAGGATCTCCAACCCGTGGTCCAGCGCATCGCCACAGAGCCCTAACCCTCGGTGCCGTGTCGCGGTTAGCATTCGCTGATGGCGACGCAGCTGCCGGACGGTGTGCGGCTGCTGCGCACCTTGACCGGCCATGACGGGACAATCGGTCGCATTGGCTGATCGCCGGACGGGCACCTGCTCGCGACACCCTCAGAGGACGGCACGGTCCGCATCTGGAGCACCGATTCCGGCGCGTGCCTGCGCACCATCCGCAGCTCTGGCGAACTCATGTACGCTGCGGTTTTTGATCCGGATGGACGCATCCTCGTCACCGGGGGCAGATTTGGCACAAGCCTGTGGGACGTGGACAGCGGAAAGTTGCGCAACCGGCTCACTGACGGCTGCTGCTACACCGTCGCATTCAGCCCGCGTGACCGCATCGTGGCGAGTGCGAATGAATCGCGCGTCGTCACACTATGGAAACCGTCCACTCGCTCTGCGCTGTGTCGGATCACCGAATACGGCAGTTTGGTTCGCAGCATGGCCTTCGACGGTGAGGGTGGCATGCTCGCGACGGGAGGCGACACAGACGGGACAGTCAGGCTGTGGGCGATCCCGAGCGGACAGCGCCTCCGCGTGCTCGACGGGCACTCGGAGGCGGTCACGTCTGTCGCCTTCCATCCGGGAGGCAGGATTCTGGCCAGTGCGAGCATCGATAGCACCGTCAGGCTGTGGGACCTGACCACGGGCGGCGTCGTCTCGATTCTTGAGGGCCACACCCACGCGGTGTTGGCTCTTTCGTTTTCCGGTGATGGTCGGGTGCTCGCGTCGAATAGTCGTGACGGCACCGTGCGACTCTGGGAGACCGAGAGCGGACGATGCAGTGTAGTCCTGCCCGCGTTCGCTTCGAGCGATTGGCAAGGCGTCGCGTTCCACCCACATCTGCCGATCTTGGCGGTGGTCGGGTCAGCTAGTAATCAAAGTGACGATTCCGTCGTGCGCCTGTGGGAGCTCGATGTCGACCACTTGCTCGCGCATTCCGTGACACCCAGCGTCAGCTACGCGACAGCGAAGATCGTGCTCGTTGGTGAGTCAGGAGTTGGCAAGACCGGACTGGGCTGGCGGCTTGCGCACGGTGAGTTCATTGAGCACGCCTCGACGCACGGCCAGCAGTTCTGGCTGCTCGACGAACTCTGCGGTACCGCAGCGGATGGAACCAAGCGCGAGGCCATCCTGTGGGACCTCGCCGGGCAGCCCGATTATCGGCTGATTCACGCGCTGTACCTGGATGACGCTGACCTGGCCCTGGTGTTGTTCGACCCGACGCACGGGGACGACCCGCTGCGCGGCGTCGAGTACTGGCTGCGCCAGCTCGGGCGGGAGCGCCCGATCATCCTGGTCGCCGCTCGCGGCGATCGCGGTGCGTCGCGGCTGACCACCGAGGAGATCGAGGTGTTCTGCGCCGAGCGCGGCATCGCCGGGTATGTGGCCACCAGCGCGGTGCGAGGTGACGGTCTGGACGAGCTGGTCGCGCGGATGCGCGCGGCGATCCGCTGGGATGAGCGGCCGACGACGGTCACCACACAGACTTTCAAGCGCCTTAAGAACTACGTGTGGGAACTCAAGGAGGCGCCCAGTCCTGAGAAGGAGATTCTCAGTCTTCCCGAAATCCGGACGTGCCTGGAGCGGGAATTTCCCGCTATCGAGTTCACTGACGACGAGCTGCTGACGGCGGTGCGACACTTGTCGAACCACGGTTATGTCGCACAGCTGCTTACCTCGCGCGGCGAGCTGCGGATCCTGCTTGCGCCGGTGCTGCTGAACAATCTCGCCGCGTCGATGGTCCTGGAGGCGCGGCGCAATCCAAGAGGTTTGGGTGCGCTGGAGGAACAACAGGTACTCACCGGCGGGTATCATTTCCCGGAGCTGGCGCAGCTGTCGGCCGAGGACCAAGAGGTGCTGCTCGACTCGGCCGTCGCGATGTTCCTGGAGCACTCGGTCTGTTTCCGCGAGACCGATCCACTCACCGTGCATTCCTATCTGGTGTTTCCTGAGCTCATCAATCTCAAGAAACCGGTGGTCGCCGATGAGCAGCCCCTTGAGGAGGGGGCCGCGTACACGGTGAGCGGCGCGGTGGAGAACGTCTACGCTTCGCTGGTGGTACTGCTGGGCTACACCAGCACGGTCACCCGGACCAACCAGTGGCGCGACCACGCCCGTTACGTCGTGGGCGACGGTCTGGTGTGCGGCCTGCGCAAAGAAGCCGAGCGCGAGGGTGAGCTGGACTTCGTGCTCTACTTCGGCACAAGCGTGGGGACGCCGATTCGGACCTTGTTTCAGAGCCTGTTCGAGACCTTCCTGGCCCGCCGCGAGTTGACCGTCCGTCGCTACGAGGCGGTGTGGTGCGCCAAGGACCACCAGCTCAACCGGGCCGTCGTGCGGGAGCGGCTCGCCAAAGGTGCCCACGACGCGTTCTGCCCCGACTGTGGGCAGCAGGTCGCGCTGCCTCCGGCCGGTACCCCGATCGAGCTCACCCGGGCGCAGGCCGCCGACCGTGACACCCAGTGCCGGGTGGTCAGCCAGCGGTCACGGTTCGAGCAGGCGTTGTTCCGGCTCACGACCTACGTCACGCAGGAAGGGATCCCGGCCCCGGACTGCTTCATCAGCTACGCCTGGGGTGAGGAGCGCCACGAGCGCTGGGTGGAGCACGAACTCGCCGCTGACCTGAGCAAGGCGGGGATCACCGTGGTGCTCGACCGGTGGGAGAACGCGCGCATTGGCGCGAGTGTGCCCCGGTTCGTGGAGCGCATCGATAGCGCCCGGAAGGTCATCGTGGTAGGCACGCCGCGCTACCGCACTAAGTACGACAACGATCAGCCGATGGGCGCCTTCGTCGTGGCTGCGGAGGGTGACCTCATCGGGAAGCGGATGATCGGCTCCGAGGTTGACAAGGAGAGTGTCCTGCCCGTGCTCCTGGACGGGACCGCGGAGTCCGCGTTCCCGTCACTGCTGCAAGGCCGAGTCTATGCCGACTTCCGGCCGGTGCAGCGATACCTGCCGACAGCGTTCGACCTGATCGTGAGCCTCTACCAGCTCTCCTCCGACGAGCGCATCCGCACGCTGCGGCTCGAGCTCATCAACGAACGACTCTAGCGCCCGCAGGCGTCGATCAGGCTGCTGCGACGGTGAAGGCGTTGATCGCCGAGGGCACGGGGATGGGTTCGCCGTGATCGCGCATGACCTCCAGGTGGCCGGCGATCGCGGTGCGCATCAGGGCGACGCATTCCTCGTAGCTGGCCGCAGCCGCGACGTCTCACTCGGCTTGCCGGCCAGCGATGAGCCGTCTCGCGCGCCGTACGACAATGTCGTCTCGCGAGATCACACCGGGCAAGACAAGCGAGAGGGAGGCATGATCAGTGCTCACGACGATGCGTAGCCGGCCCGCGTCACCTGACGGGAGGCGCAGCTGTGGCCACGCCGAATGACGAGTTTCGGGTGGCGCGGCAGCGCACCGCTTCGCTCACCCACCCGGGTGATTGCCTGACTCGGCAGGAGCTCGCCGAGCTAGTCAACACCTGGGTGTGGGAGCACCACGACAACAAGGAGGTGCTCGCCAGCGCGGGATATATCGGGCAAATCGAACGTGGGACAATCCGCTGGCCGGGTAAGTTGTACAGGGAAGCCTTCCGAGCGATCCTCGGTGTCCCGACAGATTCCAAGCTGGGGTTCATCAACGCCCGCTCCCGCCGCGGGGCGGTGAAACTGGACAACGTGAAACGTAGGCAGTTCAACCACAACGCCACCACCCTAGGCGTGGGCGCCCTCGCCCTGGGGGGGCCGCCGGTGGCACTGCTAGGGGATAGCGGACCTACCCCGGTCCCCGCTCGGGTCGGGGCGACGGATATCGAGCAGACCCGCATCGCCAAGCAGGTGTTCCAGTCTTGGGACGATACCTATGGTGGCGGGCTGGCCCGGGATGCTGTGATGGGTCAGCTGCGCTGGTCGGCGGGCCTGTTGGAGGCCACCTGCCCGGACCGGCTACGCCCCGAGCTGTTCTCCGCGGTCGGTGATCTCGCCAACACCGCGGCATTCGTGGCTCTGGATGCCGGTGCTGATGAGGAAGCCAGCCGGGTGTTCGGTTTCGCGCTGGTTTGCGCCGAGCAGGCCGAGGACTGGCCCCTGCGCGGCAAAGTCCTGCAGGGCATGTCGGAGCACGCGGTGCGGACCGGGAAGCCCGATGACGGGCTCACCCTGGCCGAGCAGGGCTTGGTCCGGGCCGATCTGCTCACCCCGACCGGGCGGGCGATGCTGCACAACAACCGGTCCCACGCGCTGGCCAAGATGCGCCGGGGCAACGAGGCGCTGACCGCCATCGGCACCGCCGATGACCATTTCGCCCATGCCACCCCGGACAACGACTCGCCGTTCATGGCCTTCTACACCGACGCGCGCCATGCCCTACTCACCGCGCGGCCCCTGGTTGACCTGGCGATCCTGGGCCACGACCCCCGTGAAGCCACCAGCCGGCTCACGGCGGCTGCGGCCGGGCACACCGAGGGCTATACCCGCCACCGGGCAATCTGCCTGACCAGGCTGGCCAGTCTGACGATGGCCACCGGCGACCCGCTCCAGGCTGCCGCCATCGGACACGAGGCCTTGGACATCGCCGGTACTCTCCGCTCCCGCCGCACCACCGACAACCTGCGCGAACTGGCCCGCTACGCCACCGCGCACCAGGACCTTGATGAGGTCGCGCATCTGCGGCACCGGATCAGCGCCCTCGTGTGTACCGACAGCCCGTCAGGGCGCGTGTGAATCCTTTCCCAATCCATTCGTGACATGCGCGTGATCATGTGATTCCGGTGCGTGTCTGGAGCCGGGAGAGTTACCTCCACGCCGCCGCTCTTCACCTCGCATCGCGGAGTGGCGGTGAGTGGCGGCGGCCCCGCTTCTTGGGCGACGAACCGCGCGGGGCCGCCGCCTTCCACGCGACAGATCGATCGGGGGAGTACCGCTGTGGACCGACACGACGCCTCGCGGCGAGTGTGTCTGCGGGTGCCTGATCCCCGGTTCGCCACGAAGATTTCGGCTGGCCGTCGGTTGCGTTGCCCCGTCTCGTTTCCCGCTCCTGGCGGCCAGCCGGATCCCCGCGGGTGGGTACTCGGGCGGCTACTGCGGTGGGCGCGCTGCCCCGATGACGGCCGCCTGCATCTGCTGCCATTCGCCGAGGTCCCGCGCGTCGCGGCGGGGGATCACGTTCGGGCGCTGTGCGGCCAGCGGGTGCCCGCTGACGGGCTCGTCATCACGAGGGGTCTGTCCTGGGCGCCGTGCATGGCCTGTGTGATCGGTATTCCCATCCCTGGTCCGAGGGGCACTGCCCCCTAATCCGCTGGCCGGCCGCCGGTTGAGCGCTGACCCCCCGCTTCAGCTCCGGGCGGCCGGCTGGCCCCACAAATCTGAGGTGATACCCACCATGTCATTACCGCTGGCCTCCCATCCGCCGCGCGACGCCGACGGCACCCTCATTCCTCTGCAGAGCCGGGTCGACCAGGTCAAGGTGGATAAGAACCACGGGGCGCTACCGGCCCGGCTGCACCAGTGTGTGCATGGGTGACCCATCGGAGGGTCTGGCGGTTACACAACATCCCGGCCAACCTTCGAATCTTTGACTAGCCGGAACACCACGGTCGTTCCGATGCCCGTCACACCACCTACCTGATGTCACTGTTGGTGAGATCCGTGGAAGGAATGGCGCGGTGTGCGTCTGTGCTGGGGACGGCAGCTTCTCGGCTTCCCGAGCACCCGCGGGCTCGGGAAGAGGCGGGCCGGACGCCGGTACTGGTGCGCACTGACGCCGCTGGCGCCACCCACACCTTCGCCGCCTACCTCGCGCGGGTGGGGATGGAGTTCTCCCTGGGCGCCAACCTGGGGTGTTTGACGTCCACACCGCCATGAGCCTGCTGCCCGAGGTGGCGTGGAGTCCCGCCTGTTAGGCGCGCAAGCCTCGCGCCGCCGAGCACAGGATGCAGATCGAACCCCGCGACGGCGCCTGGGTGGCCGAGGTCAGCCCTGGTTGACCTCTCCGCCTGGCCTGCGGGAACCCGGCTGATCCTGCCGCAAAGAGCGTCCGCATCCCGGTGCGCAGCTGCGCATTCTGGCCGTCACCGGCCGGATCGTGACCACCGCCCGCCGACGCCTCCTCACGATCGACCCAACTGGCGCCGCGCACCCGCCGGGCACGCAGGCCCGGCACACCTGACAACGCGGTCAACAAATCAGTGCATACACCCGATAGTCGTCAGCGGCAGCGGCCAGGTGAGCAACGACAGAGTGGATGATGCAGAGGCGGGCATTGTCCATGAGGATGGTACTGTAGGATGGTTCAAGGCCAGGATTACCGAGACGGAGCACCGACTTGCGGCGCTCGACAGAAGAATTCCGTACCGCTTTCTGATATCACAACTATGCATATGGCATGACAGGGCGGAGAATGACATGACGAACGTTGCTACTGATGATAATCTGTGGCTCCGACGTTCTCAACGAACACCAAGCGGATATTTCCAAAGCAGTGACAACACGCCTTGCGTACGAACGGTAGGGCTTCGTTCGTTTCAGCTTTTGAGGCTGCGTGCTGGCGCTGTGACGCAGCAGCCCGGTGAGCTCGGCGACCTGTGCGTCCGCACGGGGGTCGCCAGCACGTGTGTGGTCATCGTCGCGTGCCGCCGCTAGGCCAGGTCAGCCTCCGCTGCATGGCGTGGCCACAGCCGACCAAGTCGAACTCGGTGGCCGCGCCCTGGCCCGGCAGCCCGGCCGGGATGACCGGATGTCTTGGTGCCACTCTCAGTGTTCCGGCTTGCGCGACATCGCTGCCCGGTGGTCGGTGGATGGTCGGGCAATGGATGAGGAATGGAACTTTGGTTCTGCGTCACCTTCCATAGCCTCATACAATTGGTGCCGACGGTAGAATTCAAGCTGCACCGGCGGGATGTGCTGTGCCGGCGGGAGGCGACTGATGATACTGGCTGAGCGGGATGAGCACTTAGCTTCTCTTGGCCTCCTACTGGCTGAATGCGGAGCCGGGAATGGGCAGTTCGTCCTGATTGAAGGCTCAGTGGCCCATGGTAAGACCGAATTACTGAGAACGTTCGCCGAACGTGCCGTAGGCGCTGGATCTCTTTTCTTGAATGTCACCTGTTCCCAGGTCGAGAGCGCGCTCCCCATGGGAGTCCTGAGCCAGCTTTTCCACAACGTCGAAATTCCGCTCGGATTTCGAGAACGAGTGGCTGACCTGCTGGACTGCGGTGCGTCCATCTCTACTTCCAGCAACTGCGCCGAAGGCACGGTCGAGCCCGCTATGGCACACGTTTTCCATGGCCTATTGCTCGTGCTGCTGGAGTTGGCCAGAGGCAAGCCTGTCCTGATCGGGGTCGACGATGTCCAGCACGCCGACATCGCCTCCCTGCGCGGCCTGCTCTACCTGGTCCGCCGAGTCCATTCGGCCCGGGTGCTGGTGGTTTTCACTCAGGTCGTACGGCTGTCATCCGCGCGTTCGCCGCTCTATGCCGAACTCCGCCAGTTACCGCATTATCATCGTATGGATCTGGCGCCATTGTCTCAGGCAGGTGTCGCCAGCCTGCTTGCCAAGCACCAGGACAGCAAACAGGCACGTGTATTCGCCGAGAGCTTTTACGCGGCCAGCGGCGGTAATCCGATGCTCGTTCACGCCCTGCTCGAAGACCATAGCACTTCTGGCACCGGCCCGGGCCGGTGCTACCAGCAGGCACTGGTGAACTGCCTGTATCGCTGCGACCCCACCGTACTGGACGTCGCTCGAGGCCTGGCGTTCCTCGGCGCAGACGCGTCATCGGCGGAATTGGGCGAGTTCGTGAGTGCCAGCCCTGAGGTGGCCGCGATAGCAGTGGAATTGCTGGCAGCCGCAGGTCTACTTGAGGGCGGGGCCTTCCGGCATCCAGCCGGAGAACTGGCAGTGCTGGACGACGTGCCGCCACAGGACCGGGCGGATCTGCATCGCCGCGCCGCCCGACTGCTGCACGATCGGGGGGCGCCGGCCATCGCGGTCGCCCGACATCTTGTCAGCGCTGGTCACATCGCTGATTCCTGGGTTACCGATGTCCTGGTGGAAGCAGCGGACCAGGCGCTGTTCGCTGATGAGGTCGCACTGGCCGTCGACTGCCTGATGCTGGCTGGGCGAGCGCTTCCCGACGGCAGGAGCAAGATCGCTGTCCGTGCCAAACTGGCCAGAGCCGAGTGGCAAATCAACCCCTCCGCCGCGCAGCGGCACTTCACGCCGTTGGCCGCGGGCATGCGGGCGGACCAGCTGGATCCCCGCGATGCCATCACGATGATCCGGCAGATGCTCTGGCACGGCCAGATCACCGAAGCAGTCGAAGTCCTGAACTGGCTGCGTGGCTTGGGCTCCGGTACACGTGACGAGGTCGCCACAGAAATCCGCGACGTCGAGTTGTGGATAGCCTGTGTCTACCCGTCGCTGGGGCGCAGGCACCACATACCGCGCAAGCCGGTGGACGAGAAGAACACCTTGGTACGACTCACGACGGATCCCTGGCTGCGCTCGACCGCCGCGCTGGCGGAGGGCCTGACGCGAGGAGACCATTACGACGCAGTCATCCGCGCCGAGTACTTCCTGCAGGAGGTGCACCTCAGTCACGCCACGCCGTGGGCTGAGGAGCCGGCGGTGCTCGCCCTCCTGACGTTGATCTACACTGGCCGGACCAGCGCCGCCGCGGGCCGGTGTGAGCGGCTGTTGAATGAAGCCGCCACTCGTCAGGCGCCGACATGGCAGGCGACCTTCAGCGCAGTCAGGTCGGAAATCGCTCTCCGACAGGGCGATCTCCGCGCGGCGGTCAAGCACGCTCAAGCCGCGATGACTCATATGTCGCCCAAAGCCTGGGGGGTGGCCGTCGGGTTCCCGCTTGGTTGCCTCATCCTGGCTGCCGCCAGGAAGGGCGACTACGAAGAAGCCGCGAAGCACGTCGCCCAACCGGTTCCCGAAGCCATGTTCCAGAGCCGATACGGCCTGCACTATCTGCATGCGCGAGGGCACCACTACCTCGCCATGAACCACCACCACGCCGCGCTCGCGGACTTTCTCGCGTGTGGCGAACTCATGCGCAGCTGGGGGCTGGACATGCCCGGCTTCGTGTCGTGGCGGACCAGCGCCGCCGAGGCGTGGCTGTGCCTGGGCAACCACGACCAAGCCAAACGACTCATCTTCGACCAGTTAGCAAAGCCGGGTACTGAAGGCTCTCGCACTCGCGGCATGTCGTTGCGACTGTTAGCAGCGGGAAGCCAGGCAAGCCGACGGCCGCAACTGCTCACAGAGGCCGTGGAAATCTTCGAAAGCTGCGGGGACCGTTTCGAGCTTGCCCGTGCCCTGACGGAACTTGGCCACGCGTACCACGCGCTCGGTGAACACAGGCGTGCGCGGATGATGCTCCGCCGAGCATGGCACGTGGCGAAGACCTGCGACGCCACGCCGCTGTGCCGAGCAGTGCTCCGGGAACCCATGACCGTCGGTCTCACCATTCCACAGTCCGAGAGCTCTGCGGGGATCGACTCGCTCACCGGGGCGCAGCGGCGCGTCGCGGCGTTGGCGGTCGCCGGCTACACCAATCGTGAGATCGCCAACAAGCTGTTCATCACGGCAAGCACCGTGGAACAGCATCTCACCCGCGTGTACCGCAAGCTCAACGTCAAGTACCGCAGAGATCTCCCTACCGACCTGCACGCGGACATGGCCACCTCGGCATGAAGGGCTACCGCAGCCTGACTCCACCAGGGGAAAAGGTGTTTCCGGATGACCAACGATGAGAAGATCGTTGATTACCTCAAGTGGATGGCCACTGAGCTGCACGAGACCCGCCAGCGCCTCACGGAGTTGGAGTCAGGCAGGAGGGAGCCGATCGCGGTTGTGGCGATGGCGTGCAGGTTCCCGGGTGGGGTGTGCTCGCCGGAGGATCTGTGGCGGTTGGTGGCGGACGGGGTGGACGCGATTTCGGGTTTTCCGGGAGACCGCGGGTGGAACCTGGCCGGGCTCTACGATCCGGACCCGGAACGGGTCGGCAAATGTTACGCCCGTGAGGGCGGCTTCCTGCACAAAGCGGGCGACTTCGACGCCGGTTTCTTCGGAATCAGTCCTCGTGAGGCAGTGACGATCGACCCGCAGCAGCGGTTGTTGCTGGAGACGTCGTGGGAGGTGTTCGAGCGGGCGGGGATCGACCCGGCGTCGGTTCGGGGCAGCGACACGGGGGTGTTCACCGGTGTCGTCTACCAGAACTACGGCACTCGGAGCCGCGTTGCCGACGAGTTCGAAGGCTACCTGGCGGTGGGGAGTTCGGGCAGCGTCGCGTCGGGTCGGGTGGCGTACACGTTGGGGTTGGAGGGGCCGGCGATCACGATCGACACGGCGTGTTCGTCGTCGTTGGTGGCGGTTCATCTTGCTGCGCAGTCGTTGCGGCAGGGTGAGTGTTCGATGGCCTTGGCCGGCGGCGTGACAGTAATGCCGTTGCCCGGAGTTTTCGTCGAGTTCTCCCGGCAGCGGGTGCTGTCGCCGGATGGCCGGTGTAAGTCTTTTGCGGCTGGTGCTGATGGGACTGCGTGGTCCGAGGGTGTTGGTGTGTTGTTGTTAGAGCGGTTGTCGGTTGCTCGGGGGTTGGGGCATCCGGTGTTGGCGGTAGTGCGGGGCTGTGCGGTGAATCAAGATGGTGCCTCCAATGGGTTGACCGCCCCGAATGGTCCTTCGCAGCAGCGGGTGATCCGGCAGGCGCTGGCCAACGCCCGGCTGTCCGCGGGAGATATCGATGTGGTGGAGGCCCACGGCACCGGGACCACGTTGGGCGACCCGATTGAGGCGCAGGCGTTGTTGGCCACCTATGGGCAGGGTCGGCCGGCGGGTCAGCCGGTGTGGTTGGGGTCGTTGAAGTCGAACATCGGTCATACCCAGGGCGCGGCGGGGGTGGCTGGTGTGATCAAAATGGTGATGGCGATGCGGCACGGCATCCTGCCCAAAACCCTGCACGTGGACGAACCCTCACCGAAGGTGGACTGGTCGACCGGTGCGGTGGAATTGCTGACCCAGGCCCGGGAATGGCTGCGGAACGGACAGCCACGCCGCTCGGCTGTCTCCGCTTTCGGTATGAGCGGTACGAATGCGCATGTCGTTCTTGAGCAGGCGCCGGTGGTGGAGTTGGAGGATGTTGTTTCTGGGCCTGTTGCCGGTGTGGTGCCGTTGGTGGTGTCGGGGTGTGGTGTGGGTGGGGCGCGGGGGCAGGCGGGTCGGCTGACGGTGTTTCTCGAGGAGCATCCGCAGGTCGGTCTGGCTGATGTGGGGTGGTCGTTGGTGGCTACCCGGGCGGTGTTGGTTGATCGAGCTGTGGTGCTAGCCACTGATCGGGCGGCGACTCTGAGCGGGCTTCAGGCGGTGGCGCACGGCGAGCCCGCGCCGGGAGTGGTGATGGGCACGGCGGATGTCGCGGGGCGGGTGGTGTTTGTTTTCCCGGGTCAGGGTGCGCAGTGGGTGGGGATGGGCCGGGAGTTGATGCGGTCGGCACCGGTGTTCGCCGAGTGGATGGATCGGTGTGGGGCGGTGTTGGCGCCGTGGGTGGACTGGTCGCTGAGTGAGGTGTTAGGCGATGAGGTGGCGTTGGCTCGGGTAGAGGTGGTGCAGCCGGTGTCGTGGGCGGTGATGGTGTCGCTGGCCGGGCTGTGGTCTTCCCTTGGGGTGGAGCCGGATGCGGTGGTGGGCCATTCGCAGGGGGAGATCGCGGCGGCGTGTGTGGCGGGGGGCCTGTCATTGCCCGACGCCGCGAAGGTGGTGGCCTTACGCAGCCAGTTGATCAGCCAGCGGCTGGCCGGTGGTGGGGCGATGATGTCGGTGGCGGCGTCCGCGGCGCGGGTGCGGGGGTTGTTGTCGGGGTGCTCGGGTGAGGTGGGGATCGCGGCGGTGAACAGCCCGGGCTCGGTGGTGGTCTCTGGCCTCAGCGAGACGGTGGCGGGGCTGGCGGTGGTATGCGCGGCTCAGGGTGTGCGGACCCGGATGATCCCAGTGGGCTACGCCTCCCACTCGACCCAGATTGAGGAGATCCGCGGGGAGTTGGTGGAGGTGTTGGCGGAGATCCACCCGCGGTCGGGGCGGGTGCCGCTGTATTCCACGGTCGAGGGCACCTGGCTGGATACCACCAGCATGGACGCAGGCTATTGGTATCGGAATCTGCGTGAGCCGGTCGGGTTCGACGCTGCCGTGCGCGGGTTGATCGCGGAAGGTTACGGAGCGTTTGTTGAGGTCAGCTCGCATCCGGTGCTGACCACCAGCGTCGAAGAAATCCTCGATGAGGGTGACTCCGATCCTGCTGTGGTCACCGGCACGCTGCGCCGCGACGACGGCGACCTTCACCGGTTCACCACCTCCGCCGCCGAGCTGTTCGTCCGTGGTGTGCCGGTGCGGTGGGCGGCGGTGATCGGCCAGGGGCGGCGGGTGGAGCTGCCGACGTATGCATTTCAGCGTCAACATTACTGGCTGGAGGAGGTCGAGGCTTCCGCTTCAGATCCACTGGCCCTCGACGAGGTCGAGAGCAGGTTCTGGTCCGCGATGGAACGGGAGGACCTCGACGAGCTGACCACAACTCTCGCGCTCGACAGCCGTGATCAGCAGTCCTCCCTGAGTGCGGTTCTGCCTGCTTTGTCGGCATGGCGTCGCCAGCGCCGCAAACAGTCCGCTGTGGACTCATGGAGGTACCGCATCAGGTGGAAGTCGATCGCCGACAACGACGAGCCGGCGTTGTCCGGAACCTGGCTGGTGGTGGCGCCGGCGGATCACACCGACGACGACACGGCAGCGGCCCTGCTTGATGGCCTGGCCGTCCACGGCGCCCGCGTCGAACGGTTCACGGTGAACGGGCACGACGCGGACCGTCGCATGCTCGCCACGCAACTACGTGAGGTTCTCGCCGAGGTGGGTGAGGTGAGCGGGGTGGTGTCCCTGCTCGCGCTCGAGGAGCGCAGGCACCCGGTGCTCCCGGTGTTGACCATTGGCATGGCTGGCTTGGTCACGCTGATCCAGGCGTTGGGCGACAGCGAGGTGAACGCGCCGCTGTGGTGTGTCACCCGAGGTGCGGTGTCTGTCTCCGCGCAGGACGGGGTGGTCAGTGCGGCACAAGCGTCGGTGTGGGGCCTTGGGCGGGTGGTTGCGCTCGAACATCCGAGCCGCTGGGGCGGGCTGGTCGACCTGCCGGAGGTCGTGGATGAGCAGGCGGTGCGGCGTCTCGCCGCGGCGCTGAGCGGCACAGACGGTGAAGACCAGCTCGCGGTCCGGGTCTCGGGGACGTTCGTGCGCAGGCTGGTGCGCGCGCCACTGGCGGACAGCACGGGTGTCCGCCAGTGGACGCCACGGGGCACCGTGTTGGTGACCGGCGGTACCGGTGGGGTGGCAGCCCACGTCGCGCGCTGGTTGGCGACCAACGGTGCCGAGCACCTGGTCTTGACCAGCCGGCGCGGGCTCAAGGCCGAGGGCGCCGAGGAGCTGGCCGAGGAGCTGGCCGAGCTGGGGACCGAGGTGACCGTGGTCGCCTGTGACGTGGCGGACCGGGACGCTCTGGCTCGAGTGCTTGCCGGAATGCCACCGGAGCGCCCGTTGACCGCTGTGGTGCACGCGGCCGGGGTGCCCACACCGGGCACAGTGAACGACACCAGCATCGCCGAGTTCGCCGACGTCCTGTCGGGCAAGGCAGCCGGTGCCGCGCACCTGGACGAACTGCTCGGCGACCAGCCGTTGGACGCGTTCGTGCTGTTCTCGTCGAACGCGGCGGTGTGGGGCAGCGGGAGCCAGGGCGCGTATGCGGCGGCAAACGCGTTCCTCGACGGGTTGGCGGAGCAACGCAGAGCACGTGGTCTCGCCGCGACATCGATTGCCTGGGGCGCATGGGACGGCGGCGGCATGTCCACCTTCTCCACGCAGATCCAAATCCAGCTCTCGCGGTCAGGTCTGTCCCTGATGCCCCCGGACATGGCCGTTTCCGCTCTGGTGCAAGCCGTTGAGCACGACGAGACCTGCGTGGTCGTCACGGACACGCACTGGGACAGGTTCGCGCCAAGGTTCACCTCGCTGCGTCCAAGTCCGTTGCTCACGGAGCTGCCCGAGGTGCGCCAGGCCATGAGCGGGTCCGACCGCGAGGCCGGGACCGGAGCCGACCAGCCAGTACCGGAGCTGGTGCAGCGGCTTGCCGGGCTTCCAGAGACCGAGCAGTCCCGTGTCCTCGTGGAGTTGGTGCGCACCGAAGCATCCACAGTGCTGGGTCACTCCACGACGAGCACGGTCACGGCGGGACGGGCGTTCAAAGAGGTCGGGTTCGACTCGTTGACTGCGGTCGAACTGCGCAACCGCCTGACCGCGGCCACCGGAGTACGCCTCCCCGCTGCCGTCGTCTTCGACTACCCCACCCCGAAGGCACTGGCCGAGCACCTGCTCGCGGGACTGGGCACCCTTGGTGTAGCGGCGTCGCCGGCTGTGCTGGCCGAGTTGGACACGCTGGAGGAAGCACTCGCGACCGCTGCTGGCGACGAGGCGCTGCACGCAAGGGTCTCCACGCGGTTACGGGAACTGGTTGCCAGATGGGAGTCCTTGGTCAGCACGCCCGGTGCTGATGAGGAATTCGATCTCGAAGGGGCAACCGACGAGGAGATCTTCCAACTCGTCGACAGTGAGTTCGGCCGCACAGAGCACTGACTGCCGCGAACGCAGTGAGCCACGTCAAGGAGCTGACCTGTTATGGCAAACGACGACAAGCTTCGTGAATACCTGAAGCGCGTGCTCGCTGACGCTCGCAATGTCCAGAAGCGCTTGCGCGCGGTCGAGGAGGAGAAGCGGGAGCCGATCGCGGTCGTGGCGATGGCGTGCCGGTTCCCGGGTGGGGTGTGTTCACCGGAGGATCTGTGGCGGTTGGTGGCGGATGGGGTGGATGCGATTTCTGAGTTCCCGACGGATCGCGGGTGGGATCTGGAGGGCCTGTTCGATCCGGATCCCGATCGCGCGGGGAAATCGTATGTGCGCGAAGGCGGCTTCCTGCACGATATGGCGTTGTTCGATGCGGAGTTCTTCGGGATTTCACCGCGTGAGGCGTTGGCGATGGATCCGCAGCAGCGGTTGCTTTTGGAAACGTCCTGGGAGGTGTTCGAGCGGGCGGGAATCGACCCGACGTCGTTGCGGGGCGAGGACGTCGGCGTATTCAGCGGCATTGTCTACCACGACTTCGCCACACGTTTGCACCCGGTTCCGGACGAGATCGAGGGCTACTACGGTACCGGTATTGCGGGCAGTATCGCGTCGGGCCGGGTGTCGTACACGCTGGGGTTGGAGGGGCCGGCCATCACGATCGACACGGGATGTTCATCATCGCTGGTGGCGGTGCATCTCGCGGCACAGTCGCTGCGACAGGGCGAGTGTTCGATGGCGTTGGCCGGCGGCGCGACGGTGATGGCCATGCCGGGTGCGTTCGCCGAGTTCTCCCGGCAGCGCGGGTTGGCGGCGGATGGTCGGTGTAAGTCTTTCGCGGCTGGTGCTGATGGGACGTCGTGGTCTGAGGGTGTCGGTGTGTTGTTGTTGGAACGGTTGTCTGTTGCCCGGAAGTCGGGGCATCCGGTGTTGGCGGTGGTGCGGGGATGCGCGGTGAATCAGGATGGTGCCTCCAACGGGTTGACCGCCCCGAACGGCCCCTCGCAACAGCGGGTGATCCGGCAGGCCCTGGCCAACGCTGGGCTGTCCGCTGGAGATATCGACGTGGTGGAGGCCCATGGCACCGGGACCACGTTGGGAGACCCGATCGAAGCACAATCCCTGCTGGCCGCGTATGGGCAGGGGCGGTCGGCGGATCGTCCGTTGTGGTTGGGGTCGGTGAAGTCGAACATCGGTCATACCCAGGCCGCGGCGGGTGTAGCTGGTGTGATCAAGATGGTGATGGCGATGCGGCACAGGATACTGCCCAAGACTTTGCACGTGGATGAGCCTTCACCGAAGGTGGACTGGTCAGCCGGTGCGGTGGAATTGTTGACCCAGGCCCAGGAATGGCCGCAGAACGGGCAGCCACGCCGAGCGGGTGTGTCGGCTTTCGGCGTCAGCGGAACCAATGCGCATGTGATTCTCGAGCACGTTGCGCAGCCCGATCCGCTTCCCGAGCCGGCGCCCGTGCCGATGGTGCGGGGGGAGAGCGCCGATCGTGTGGTGCCGTTGGTGGTGTCGGGGTGTGGTGCGGGTGCGGTGCGGGCTCAGGCGGGGCGGATGGCGTCGTTCATGGGTGAGCACCCGGAGATCGATGTGGGTGATGTGGGGTGGTCGTTGCTGACGACTCGGGCGGTGTTGATCGATCGGGGTGTGGTGGTGGGCACCGGTCGGGAAGCAGCGCTGGCCGGGTTGGCGGCGTTGGCTCGGGGTGAGTCGGCGCCGGGGGTGGTGTCGGGGGTCGCGGATGTGGTGGGTCGGGTGGTGTTCGTCTTTCCCGGTCAGGGTGCGCAGTGGGTGGGGATGGGCCGGGAGCTGATGGGTTCGTCACCGGTGTTCGCCGAGTGGATGGATCGGTGTGCGGCGGCGTTGGCGCCGTGGGTGGAGTGGTCGTTGACCGAGGTGTTGAGCGATGCGGCGGCGCTGGGTCGGGTGGAGGTCGTGCAGCCGGCGTCGTGGGCGGTGATGGTGTCGCTGGCGGGGTTGTGGTCGTCGGTGGGAATACAACCCGATGCGGTGGTGGGGCACTCGCAGGGAGAGATCGCGGCGGCGTGTGTGGCCGGTGGGCTGTCATTGGCCGACGCTGCGGCGGTGGTGGTGTCACGCAGCCGGTTGATCAGCCGGCGACTGGCCGGCGGCGGCGCGATGATGTCCGTGGCGGCATCCGCCGACCAGGTCCAGGAGCTGCTGTCCCGATGGCCACACCAGGTCGGCATCGCGGCGGTCAACGGTCCCAGTTCAGTGGCCGTCTCCGGTACCACCGACGCCGTGACACAACTATCAGCGGTGTGCGCAACCGAAGGTGTGCGCACCCGGATGATCCCGGTGACCTACGCCTCCCACTCAACCCAGATCGAGAATATCCGGGACGAGCTGTCGCAGGTATTAGCGGACATCCACCCCCAGCCTGGGCAGGTGCCCCTGTATTCCACGGTCGAAGCTGGGTGGCGAGACACCACCACCATGAACGCAGACTATTGGTACCGGAACCTGCGTGAACCGGTTGGATTCGACCCAGCCGTACGCGAACTGATCACAGCAGGCTACCGGACATTTATCGAGATCAGCCCACACCCCGTGCTGACCACCAGCGTCGGGGAGATCCTCGACCACACTGACACCGCTCCTGCCGTGGTCACCGGTACGCTGCGCCGCGACGACGGTGATCTCCCACGATTCATCACGTCCGCCGCCGAACTGTTCGTCCGCGGCCTTCCTGTGCAATGGCCGGCCCTGGTGGGTGAAGGCCGACGAGTCGATCTCCCGACGTATGCCTTCCAACACCAGCGTTATTGGTTGGAGGCGCCGAGTCCGATGGTGGACGTGTCGGGTGCCGGGTTGGGGGTGCTGGAGCATCCGTTGTTGGGTGCGGTGGTGAGGTTGGCTGAGGGTGATGGTGTGGTGTTCACCGCCCGGCTGTCCTTGGTCACTCATCCGTGGCTGGCTGATCACGTGGTGTCGGGTACCACGGTGGTGGCGGGTGCGGTGTTAGTGGAGTCGGTCATCCGTGCCGGGGATGAGATCGACTGCCCGGTGTTGGACGAGCTGGTGATCCAGGCGCCACTGGTACTTCCGGAGCGGGGCGGGGTACGGATACAGGTCACGGTAGGCGATGACGACCACACCGGGCGGCGACCGGTCAGCATCCACTCTCTGCCCGATGACGCCCCCAGCACCACGACCTGGACCTGCCACGCCCAAGGGCACCTCACCCACGCCAGTCCCAAACCCGACACCGACTGGGAGGCGTGGCCGCCGGTGGGAGCGCAGCCGGTGAGCCTGGAGGGTTTTTATCAGCGGCAGGCTGAGGCGGGGTACGAGTACGGGCCAATGTTTCAGGGTCTGCGGGCGGCGTGGACACGGGACGGGGAGGTGTTCGCCGAGGTCGCTCTGCCAGCGGACCAGCGTGGTCAGGCAACCGGGTTCGGGTTGCATCCGGCTCTGCTCGATGCCGCCCTGCACGCCACCGCGCTCGCTGTCACCGAGGGGGCTGCGGGGGCGGGAGACGGTGAGGTGCTGTTGCCGTTCTCCTGGAACGGGGTCGCGCTGCATGCGTCAGGTGCGTCGATGTTGCGGGTTCATGCGGTGTTGGCGGGGACCGGGGTGGTGTCACTGCAGGCGGCTGACCAGTCCGGCCAGCCGGTGGCGTCGATCGATTCGCTGGTGTTTCGCCCGGTGTCGGTTGAGCAGTTGGGTGTGACCCGGGATTCGGTGGCTGGTTCGTTGTTTGGGGTGGAATGGGTGGAGGTGCCGGTGCCGTCGGGGGTGGGTGGTGTGGGGGATGTGGTGCGGGTGTCGTCGGTGGGTGAGGTGGACTCGCTGGCCGTTGTGGATGGGG
>JBOHFY010000098.1:0-8370 GCA_050699895.1 Pseudonocardiaceae bacterium | reverse complement strand
GCTGGATACCAACCTCACCGGCGCCTACCGGGTGGCCAAACGCGCCGCCAAGAGCATGTTGCGGGCCCGCTGGGGCCGGATGGTGTTCATCTCCTCGGTCGTGGCGCTGTCCGGTGCGCCCGGCCAGGTGAACTATGCGGCCAGCAAAGCCGGGCTGATCGGCGTCGCCCGATCCATCGCGCGTGAGCTGGGATCCCGCTCGATCACCGCCAACGTGGTCGCGCCCGGCTACGTTGACACCGAGATGACCGCGGGCATCAGCCAGGCGCGCCGGGAGGAGATCCTGAGCTCGATCCCGCTGCGCCGCCAGGCCACCCCCGACGAGGTCGCCGCGGTCGTGACTTTCCTGGCGTCGGATGCGGCCGGGTACATCACCGGGGCGGTGCTGCCGGTCGACGGCGGCCTGGGGATGGGTCATTGAGCGGCGGCGTGGTCGACGCGCTGTTGCTCCTTTCCTTCGGGGGCCCGGAGGGCCCCAGCGAGGTGCGCCCGTTCTTGGAGAACGTCACTCGCGGCAGAGGTGTACCGCCGCGGCGATTGGATGAGGTGGCGCGGCACTACCTGCACTTCGGGGGAGTGTCACCGATCAACCGATGCAATCGCGCTTTGATCACCGCGATCGAGCGGGCGCTCGGCACCGCCGAGCTCGACCTGCCGGTGTACTTCGGCAACCGCAACTGGCACCCGATGGCGGAAGACACCGTCGCCGTGATGGCGGCCGACGGGGTGCGCCGCGCGGTGGTGTTCGCCACCTCGGCGTGGGGCGGGTACTCGGCTTGCCGGCAATACCACGAGGACATCGCCCGGGCCCGGCACGCCGCGGGTCCGCAGGCGCCGGAGCTGGTCAAGCTGAGGCACTTCTTCGATCACCCGCTGTTCGTCGCGGCGTGCGCCGATGCGCTGCGCACTGCTCGCGAGCAGTCCGACCCCGCCGCCCGGGTGGTGTTCACCGCGCACTCGGTGCCGTTGGCCGCGGATGCCGCCGCCGGGCTTGCCACGCAGGGCGGTCACCGCTACTCCCGGCAGGTCACCGCAGCCGCCCGGCTGGTTGCCACAGCGGCGGGAGTGGACAGCTACGACGTCGTGTGGCAATCCCGGTCCGGGCCCCTGCGGGTGCCCTGGCTGGAGCCAGACGTGACCGACCACCTCGACGCGCTGCACGCCCACGGGGTGCCCGGCGTCGTGGTGGCACCCATCGGTTTCGTCTCCGACCACCTCGAGGTCGTGTGGGACCTCGATCACGAGGCCCGCCAGCGGGCCGCAACGCTCGGCATGGGTTTCACGCGAGCCGCCACCCCGGGCACCGATCCACGCTTCGCCGAGATGGTGGTGGAACTCGTCGCCGAGCACGTGCGGGACGCACCCGCCCGTCGTTGCTCGCGGGTCCCGGCAGCCGGTCAGGGCGTCAACGGGTCCCCCTGCGCTCCGGACTGTTGTGTGAACCACGGTCGAGCGACTCGGGGCAAGCAAGCGTGATGTCGTCGCTGCTGGCCGGTCAGGCGCCTCGCTCGTGACTGCCGGCGCTCGACGACCTCAACGGCACGCTCGTCCCGGGTGCACCGGCCCGGATCACCGTGCGTCACCCGCTCAACCAGACCAGCGGGGTGGCCGACGCCGGTTTCCCGAAGGTCGGCCAGGTCCGGCAGGGCAGCGCGCTCGCCGGGGATGGCCAGCCGGTGTAGCCCGTCCGGGTGGTCTCCACGCTGGGAGACACCACGGGCTTGATCGCGTCCACGAGGAGATGCGGGCGAACGGGACCGGCACGACCGTCGGGTCCGACGGCCAGGGGCGCGCGGCGTAACCTTGCGTCACCTCTTCGCCGAGGTTCACACCCCGGGGTGACGGTCCCGGGGCATCGGCGAGGGGAACCCGGCGGAGAGAGGGGTTTCTTGGTGGACGCTGAGGAAGCGTCGGCGATCGGTGCGCGTGCTCGGGTGATCCGGCATCGTCGCGGGCTGAGCTTGGAGGTCGTGGCTGGGCTGGCCGGGATCACCAAGCAGTACTTGTCCGCGTTGGAACGAGGTCAGCGTGGATTCAACCGGCGGGGCCTGATCGAGGATCTAGCCAACGCGCTCGGGTGCTCGGTGGTGGACCTGACCGGGCAGCCCTATCTGCCGGCGGACCGGGCGAGCGCTGACGCCCTGGCTGCCCTACCGGAGATCGGTATGGCGTTGAGTGACAGCACCCTTGATGACGTGCCCGATGTGCCGACTCGCCCGATCAAGGAACTCGCCCGGCTGGTCGACCTGGCTAACGACCATCTTGACCAGACACGTTACGCATTGTCCGGTCGCGACCTCGGGATTCTGCTGACTGAGCTACACGTGCACGTCGTCACAGGGGACACGGAGACTTGCCAGATGGCGCTGGCAACGCTGGTGGAAGCCTGCCGCGTGGCGATGTCCACGGCGAAGTTCCTCGGCCGGTCCGACCTCGCGGTGCTGGCTGGGCGACGCGGATACGACGCAGCCCAGCGGCTTGGCGACCCCGCCCTGATCGGGTTCGCCACGTGGATTCGCTCTGACGCGCTGATAATCCAGGGCTATGGCGACCGCGCGTCGCGGCTGCTCACCGCGAGTATCGACACGCTGGCCGGGCAGGCGGACCCTACCGCGCCGGACCCGTCGGCTGCGGAAGCCTATGGCATGTTGCACATGTGCGCGGCATACAACGCCGCGCAGGCGCACCGCGCCGCGGATGCACGTGATCACTTCCGCGAGGCGGAAACGATTGCCGGCCGTACCGGCGAGCGCAACACGATGCGACTGCATTTCGGGCCCACTAACGTGGCAGTCTGGTCAATCGGCATCAGCGCGGAACTGGAGGACGGGCCGGCGGCTTATGACCGGGCCACCGCGCACCCGATCAATGTTGAAGCACTGGGCAGCGTAAACCGAGTAGCATCCTTGCACTGCGACTTCGCGGCTGTGCTCGCGCAAGCCCAAGGCGCTCGGGACGCCGAAGCGATCCGCCATCTGGACCGCGCTGACCGCCTCGCCCCGGTGTTGATCCGCAACGATCTGGTTGCCCGGTCGGTGCTGACTGATCTGGACCGGCGGGCCAAGCGCGGCAAGCGCCGGGTGTGGGAACTGGACAGCTTGCTCAAACGCTTCGGTATCGGCGGCCAGGGTCAACGGAGTGCTGACAACTAGCGTGGTCTAGACCGCAGTCTCTGTCCGTGACCACCACCACTGACGTACCCAAGGCGCAACCGACCGACGACGACAACGACGGGCCGCACGGTTTTCACCTGCTGGTGGCCGACCGTGGAATCCAGGAACTGTACGGCACCTATATGGCGCTGTGCGGGGCGCTGCTGCACACTCGCGACCTGCCCAGATCTGAGTGTCCGGACGACTGCGAGCGCTTCGTCAGCTACTGCCTGAGGTGCCTGGAGGTGGCCAACGAGCGCAACGCCGACGCCGGGGTCGGGGTGGGCGCGTGGACTGGTCGTCCTGGGAGTTCATGGTTCGCGTCAGGTGAGCCGGGCGGCTCGGTGGGCGGTCTCGTGGCCGGGTGGGGACGCGCACCTGCTGAGGGATGAGCGCGACCGGTCCCCGAGCGTCCTCAGGGCGCGGTGTTGCCGGTCGACGGTATCCGGTATGTGAGCGGTCGCCCGGTCCTCGGCTGTGCCCGTCGTGCTGGCGCGTCGTCAGCGCCGGCCTGTACCGGCCGACCAGGCGGGGGAGCTCGCCCGGCCTCCCCGGTCCAACCGGGCACTGCCATTCCGGGATGGGGTGTTCGCGGAGGTAACGCACCTGTGGTGCTTGTACCACCTCGCTGATCCGGTGGTGGCCATCACCGAGGCGGCGCGCGTTCTCAGGCCCGGCGGCCGGTACTTCGCTTGAGCCGCTCAATGCCGTCCGGCGCGCGGAGTCAGGACTCGTACCGCCTCGGCGACCGCTGAGCGCCGGGCCTCCCGCACCGCGGTGAACAGCGGTCGCAGCGCAGAGGAACGGGCCGCCGCCACCTTCGCGGACAGCGCGCCGCCGAGGTTGTCGGTGTCCGCGGCGCGGAGGATGGCTTCCACCTCGTCGGCCTGCTCGAGCACGCGCAACGTGCGGCCTGGTGTGCCCTCGGGCCACGGCGGTCGGATCCGGCGCTCCAGAGTCTCGGCGATCTCAGCGCGGACGCCGGGGCGGTGCCGGGCGACACCGAGCTCCACCAGCGTCGTTGCCGCCTGGCGGACCGCGCCTCGCAGACCGTGCTCGGCATCGGACAGCGCGGGCTCGGGGGCCGGGGGGAGCGGGCCGGCGGCGAACACCGTCCAGCTCAGCACGCCGTCGGCGACCGCGGCGGGCACCACGGCCAGTTCGGCGCCGGTGAACACGGCGACCTCGCCGCGCTGCACTGCCACTGCGGCGAGCGGACCGTCGGACGGCAGACCCCGCACGTCCCCGGGTACCGGTAACAACAACTGGCCACCGCCGGCTCCGGCTCGTCGGGCAGCGGCCAGCAGGCCGACCACCGAGGTGGGCGGTTCTCCGGGCGCCGGCAGGTCAAGCTGCCGTGCGGTGGCCTCGTCGACGGCCGTGACCTCGTGTAAACCTGCCCAGGTATGCAGGCCGTCGATCACAGCGTCAGGGGCGGCGCAGCCGTGCAGCCAGGCTGAGGCCCACACGGTCAATGTCGCGCTGGGGCATGGCACGGAGTAGGAGAGTAGGACATGCCGGCTGAGCCGGCGATCGGACCACCGGCTCGCGACACGCACACGCGGCGTGGCGCCGCGGTGGAATCCGGTCCTGCGGCTACCGTCGCAGCCATGCCCCCGAGGGACCTCCCGCGCAGCTCATGGGGTCGTGGCGTGGGCTACGGACCGGGCTTGGCGCACCAGGCTCACCGGCGGCGGGAGGTCCCGCTGTTGCCAGCCGAGGTGGGCTTGGTCGTGGAGGACGCCGCGAGTGGGTTCTGCGGCGCGGTGCTTCGTTGCGAACGCGACTCGGTGGAGCTCCAAGACGCTCGGGGCCGCGTCCGGGCATTCCCGCTTCGGCCCTCGGCGTTCCTGGTCGACGGCGATCCGGTCACGCTCGTCCGCCCCCCGCGACCGACCACCGCTGTGACCCGGTCAGCGTCCGGGTCGGTTCGGGTGGCGCGGACGCGCGCCCGGATCGCGCGGGCCAGCAGGATCTGGGTGGAGGGCAAGCACGACGCCGAGCTGGTGGAGCGAGTCTGGGGCCATGACCTGCGGGTGGATGGCGTAGTCGTGGAACCACTGGACGGTGTGGACCACCTGGCCGACCGGGTCGCGGAGTTCGGCCCCGCCCCAGACCGGCGACTCGGCGTGCTGGTCGATCACCTGGTCACGGGCAGCAAGGAGAGCCACCTCGTGTCGGCGCTGCGCACACCGCACGTGTTGGTGACCGGCCACCCCTACGTTGACATCTGGCAGGCGGTGCTGCCCTCGGCGCTGGGCATTCCAAGCTGGCCGGACGTGCCACGGGGGGTGCCGTGGAAGGACGGGGTGTGCCAGGCGTTGGGGTGGGTGGACCGCAGCGGGGTCGCGGATCCAGCGCAGGGCTGGTGCCGGGTACTGGGGGCCGTGGAAGGCTTCCGCAATCTTGAACCGGCTTTGCTGGGTGCCGTCGAGCGGCTCATCGACTTCGTCACCGCCGAGTCGCGATGACCCGGTCACGATCACAGCAGACTCTTGCGCAAAGATCTGCCACTATGGACACATGGCCGCTGTTGTGTGGCTCGTAGCCGGGTTTGCGCTCATCGCCGCCGAGGTTCTGTCCGGCGGCTTTGTGTTGATCATGCTCGGGGTGAGTGCGCTGGTGGCTGCGGGGTTCGCGGAGCTGGGTGCCGGGCTAGCGCTGGATCTCGCGGTCTTTGCTGGCACCTCGCTGGCCTTGACCACCTTGGCCCGCCCGCTGCTCAAGCGCCGGCTGCACACC
This sequence comes from Pseudonocardiaceae bacterium, assembly GCA_050699895.1. Classification (GTDB taxonomy): domain Bacteria; phylum Actinomycetota; class Actinomycetes; order Mycobacteriales; family Pseudonocardiaceae. The sequence continues at coordinate 2,476 of JBOHFY010000098.1, read as the reverse complement.
GCTCATGTGCCGACTAACGTTGACGCGTTGGTCGGCGATAAGGCGATCGTGGTCACTACCGTCGACGCGCATGGTGGCAAGATCAAGCTGCGCGGGGAGCTGTGGTCCGCGCGTACGTTCGACGAAACCGAGGTACTGGAGCCCGGCCGGGCCGTCCGAGTGATGACCATCTCCGGTGCCACCGCCGTCGTGTGGGGGGAGCCTTCATGAATGTTGGTGTGGTCGTGGTCTTGGTGGTCATCTTGCTGGTGATCGTCGTCACGGTCGTCAAGTCTGTGGTGGTGATCCCGCAGGCTTCCGCCGCCGTCATCGAGCGACTCGGTCGCTACCGCGGTACCTGCACCCCGGGACTGAACTTCCTGGTGCCCTTCATCGACAAGATCCGAGCTAAGATCGACTTGCGTGAGCAGGTGGTGCCCTTCCCACCGCAGCAGGTCATCACCAAGGACAACCTGACAGTCGCCATCGACACAGTTGTTTATTACCAGGTGACAAACTCGAAAGACTCCGTCTATGAGATCGCCGACTACATCACCGCAGTCGAGCAGCTTGCCACCACCACGCTGCGCAACGTCGTGGGCGGGATGAGCCTGGAAGAAACCTTGACCTCCCGGGACGTCATCAACGCTCAGCTGTCGGGAGTGCTCGACGAGGCGACCGGGCGGTGGGGGATCCGGGTCAGTCGGGTCGAGCTCAAGGCGATCGATCCGCCGCTGTCCATCCAGGACTCGATGGAGAAGCAGATGCGTGCGGACCGGGAGAAGCGCGCCACCATCCTCACCGCCGAGGGCCAGCGCGAATCGGCGATCAAGACCGCGGAGGGCCAGAAGCAGGCTTCGATCCTCTCCGCCGAGGGTGCCAAGCAAGCCGCGATTCTCACCGCGGAGGCTGATCGGCAGTCTCGCATCCTTCGTGCCCAAGGGGAGCGGGCCGCGCGTTATCTGCAGGCGCAGGGCCAGGCCAAGGCGATCGAAAAGGTTTTCGCCGCGATCAAGGCGGGCCGGCCGACCCCCGAGTTGTTGGCTTACCAGTACCTTCAGACATTGCCACAGATGGCCCAGGGCGACGCGAACAAGGTCTGGATCGTTCCCAGCGACTTCGGCAAGGCCCTGGAGGGGTTCACCAAGATGCTCGGTGCGCCGGGGGATGATGGAGTGTTCCGGTACGAGCCGACCCGGGAGCAGATGCCCCCCAGCCGGCCTGAGGAGGACGACGAGGCCATCTCCGCGTGGTTCGACACCTCCACCGACCCGCATATCGCGGCCTTGGTTCGGGCCGCTGAAGAGGTGGCCCGCAGGGAGGTGCCGGGTCCGGAGGTGGGGATGACGCAGGCGCTAGAAGCCCCGGTATGGCCGGTGTTGAGCGGCCAGCCCGGCGCTGCGCAGCATGTCCCAGCCGCGCAGCATGTCCCAGCTCCGCAGCCATCTCTGGCCGAGCCAGCTCAGTCAGCTGACCCGGCGGAGCAGCCAGCGGCATCGGTCCAGCCGCCTGAGGACAGGGACTCTTGAGGACCGGGAAACGGCTGGTCAGGTCGCGACCGCTACGTACTTGGTCTCGAGGAACTCCTCGATACCCACGGCGCCGCCTTCGCGGCCCAGCCCCGAGTGCTTGATGCCGCCGAAGGGCGCCGCCGGGTTGGATACCAGGCCCTGGTTCAGCCCCACCATGCCGGTTTCAAGCCGCTCGCACACCCGCAAGGCGCGGTTCAGGTCACTGGTGTAGACGTAGCTGACCAACCCGAACGGGCTGTCGTTGGCCGCCGCCAGCACCTGCTGCTCGTCGGTGAACGCGGTGATCGGCGCGACCGGTCCGAATATCTCCGTGCTGGTCAGCTCGGCATCCGGTGGCACGTCGACGAGCACAGTCGGGCGGTAGAAGTACCCCGGGCCCGCCACCGGTTCGCCGCCGACAAGTACCCGGGCGCCGCGCGTGACCGCGTCCTCGACTAGGTGCCGCACCGTGTCCCGGGCCTTGGCCTCGATCAGCGGGCCGACCTGTACGCCCTCGTCGCTGCCTCGACCGATGCGCAACGAGCCCATCTGCTCGGCCAGCCGGCGGGAGAACTCCTCGACGACGTCGGCGTGCACGTAGAAGCGGTTGGCCGCCGTGCAGGCCTCGCCAATATTGCGCATCTTCGCGACCATCGCCCCCGCGATGGCGGCATCGAGGTCGGCGTCGGCGAAGACTAGAAACGGCGCATTGCCGCCGAGTTCCATGGAGGTCCGCAGGATCTGCTCGGCGCACTGCTCCAGCAGCAGGCGACCCACCTGTGTGGAGCCGGTGAAGGACAGCTTGCGGGCCCGACCGTCCCGGATCAGCGGCTCCATGAGCCGACCAGCGCTGGAGCTGGGCACGACGTTGAGCACTCCGTCGGGCAGCCCGCACTCGGCCAGGATGTCGGCTATCGCGAGCATCGACAGCGGGGTCAGGCTGGCGGGCTTGAGCACCATCGTGCAGCCCGCCGCCACCGCCGGAC
>JBOHFY010000097.1:0-4205 GCA_050699895.1 Pseudonocardiaceae bacterium | reverse complement strand
TGCACCCACCGGAACACGGTCACAGGTCGACGGTGATGCCGCGCTCAGCGAGCAGTTCTTCCACGTCGCGGTAGGACCGGCCGTAGCGCGGGTACCAGCGCACCGCCAGCACGATGACCTCACGGGGAAACCGGAACCCAGCGAAGCTGGACCCCCGGAGGCACTCGACGGTGGCGACGACGCATCAGCACAGCCTGCCCCAGCCCGTCATCCACCAACGCAACAGTGCCCTACCGGCGCTGGTATCCCGGTTTCAACTACACCCCGGAAGCGGACGCGCTGGACGACCAGCTGGTGGCGGCATAGCTCCCACAGAATGTTCCGCTCTCCCCAGTCTGACCCACCCACACCAGACAACCGAACACCCCAGCTCCGCCAACCTGACAGTGCCACTCTGTGAGGGCCGGGGTGAGATTCCCCCGGCTACTCGAAATGATGCCGCACTGCAACGCAATACCGGCTCACTCTACCGAATGAATCTTCTTGCAGTAAGATCGACCGGTTGGTACGATATTTTCATCGCTATGATCGCCTAGACCTCAAGTCGACTACACGCACGCGTAAATTCAGATTCGAGGACGGAGTCAACGCCATGAACCTGGAAGAGAAAGATGATTTAAAACAAACGGTATCAAATTTGGTAGACCAGCAGCTATGGGAAACGCTAGGAGATTGGGTCAGATTTAAATCGTTAAACAGTGATAAAACTTACCCCGATGTCGAACCGTGTCGCAAAGCAATTATCGGAGAGTTCAAAAATGCCAAGTTCAATAATGTCCCGGTCGAAGCTCGCGAGCTAACAATCAATGGAATCACTCCACTGGTGTACGCAGAGTGTAAGTCACAGCAGCCCAACGACCCGACCGTGCTGCTCTACGCGCACTACGACGTGCAACCCGCCAAGAAGGAGGACGGCTGGGATAAGGATCTTGAGCCATTCGCGCCAAAAGATAAACCGGACGGCACGGACACGCGCATGTACGGTCGAGGCGCGGCGGATGACAAGTCTGGGATCATCATGCACCTGGGAACGGTGAAGGCGCTCGAGAAGTCGAATCTGCGGGTGAACCTCAAACTCCTCTTCGAAGGGGAAGAGGAGTTCCACTCCACCCTGGAGAAGTACCTGGACGATCTCAGCAAGATCACTCCCCGCCCTCCCGAGCTTGATCCCTTCACCGCCGACCTCATTGTGATCGCCGACACCGGCAACAGTGCTCGGGGCGTACCGACGCTCACCACCACGCTGCGCGGGTACGCGGCCTTCGATATCACGGTCACCACGTTGGAGTCCCCGGTGCACAGTGGCATGTACGGTGGGCCAGCTCCGGACGCGTTCATGGCACTCGTGCGGCTGCTGGCTACCTTGCATGACGACAAGGGTGACGTCGCCGTCGCCGGTCTGATCCGTGACGACGACTACCCGTACGCTCCGATGGACGAGACGCAGTTCCGCAGCAACGCGGGGGTGTTGCCTGGAGTACCTCTTATTGGAACGGGGTCGCTCGCTCAGCGGCTCTGTGCCCGGCCCGCGATCAACGTGGTGGGGTTGGACGGGGTGAACTCGATAGGGAATGCCGCCAACGTGTTGTGTCCGACGGCGACCGCCCGGATCAGCGTGCGACTGGCGCCCTCACAGGATCTTGAGAAGGCGCGCAAGGCCCTTGAGGACCACCTGACCCACCTGACCAACGTTGACATTCGACCATGGGGCATCCAGGTCAGCGTCACCCCTGGCAGTTCCGGCGCTGGCTTCCGGGTCCACACGACAGGTGAGCACTTCAAGACCGCTTTTAAGGCGCTGAGTGAGGCCTACGATCTTCAAACGACGACGCTGGCTGGCGTGGGTGGGTCGATCCCCCTAGTCAACGCCCTGCAAAAGGTCAATCCGAGCGCGGACATCGTGATGTGGGGGTGCGAGGAGCCCAAATGCCGCATCCACGGTACCAACGAAAGCGTCAGCAAAGACGAACTGAAACACATGATCCTCGCCGAGGCGATACTGCTGCAGAAAATCACTCCCCATAACACGTAACGATCTCACCCTCCTTCTCCCACCAGCGAGATGAAGCACATGGCGGTTGCCGAGGAGCTCTTCTTGAGAGCTTACGCCGCGGCCCGATAACCCTTTTCCGCTAACCCACCGAAGGTAGTGTAGATGACCGACAACACGTTGATGGAGCACGTCCGTACGTTGATGGAGCACGTCCGTGGGCTTCACGACCCGCTGGTCGAAGGCGGCGTGCTCGACCAGTCCCACGCCAACCGGCTCCACGAGGATCTTCAGAGATTTTTCAAACGCCTCGCCGATCCCAAGGAAAGCGCCGAGGAGTACTGGGCAGAATTTCAGAAGGAGTTTGGCTTCGCGTATGCCGATCCGAAGTTAATCCCGATGAACGCAGCCAATCTCTGCCCCGAGCCCCTGGCCTTACTGGAGTGGGCGAACGCGCTCCGTCTCGCCTACAACACCAACGTCGCCCAGCAGATCCGAATGGCGCACGGCCTGCGCGTCGAACAGATCACCCGCGCCCGCCGGCTCCTCGCCTCGAGCCTCGGCCTTCCAGAAAATACCTCCGACCTCGTGATGGTCCGCAACGCCAGCGAAGGCAACAATGCCATCAACTGCGGGTACCGAAACTGGGCCAAAACGGACAACGTCGTCCTATGGGAGTACAACCACCCGACCAACCTGGACGCATGGAACATGCGGAGCCAGTGGAACGGTAAGGAGCAACCGCTCTTCCAAATCAAGATCGTCACGCTGGGCGATGTCGAGAAGCCAGATCCCAAGGACGCCGCGACCGAGATCGCCAAACGCTTCATCGGGCAGATCGACGCGAGCACCCGGTTCGTGTCGTTTTCGGAGATCTCCAACGTCACCGGTATCCGGATACCAGATGCTGCGATCGACGCGATATGGCAGCATGTCAAAGAGCAGAAAGACTGTCACCTACACATCGACGCGACGATGGCGTGGGGGGCGCGTGACGTGAGCCGCCTCATCGGTCGCTGCCATAGCTTCGTCTCCAGCGCGCACAAGTGGTTTCTCGGTCCCAAGGAGACAGGCATCCTGTACATGTCACAGGAGAAGGCCAAGAATTTCGAGCCGAGCATCTTCGCGTACAACTACGAGATCTTTTTCAATGACCTTGATCACACGAAGCGCAATGGAGCCCTGCGCTTCGAGCAGCTCGGGCAGCGTGACGACGTGCAACTCATCACACTCGCGAAGACCGAGCTGATGTGGGAAGCGATCAAGCGATCGGGGCGTAAGCCATACGAGCGCGTACGCGAGCTAGCTGATCGCCTCAAGGACAGGCTTGGCAAGGCGACACCCCCGTGGGAGTTCGTGACGCCAAAGAGCAGCGAGCTCAGCTGGGGTGTCGTGTTCGTGCGCGCGCCGTGGCTGCCGGCCGACAAGCAGGATTCTTCGCCATCACTGCCCACGACATCCCTGTATGACTGGATATACGAGAAGAAGCGGATCGCGGGCTCGATGCACAACGACGCTGACGCTTCAGATCCCGATAAAACGCTGAAAGAGACCTTCCGTCTGTGTCCTCATATCTACAACACGATCGAGGACGTCGATAACGCGGTCAAGTCCATGAACGAATGGCGCGACACGAAGGGCGCTTAGTTACTTCCCGCGGAAAGCGGGCTGTTATACCGGGCTTGATCCCGGGTAGGGTTGGGTCATAACGTCGGTTGGTGGTGATGGCACTGTCAACTTGGTGAGGTCGTCTGCGGCTGGGATGATCGGCGGGCTGATTTCGGTGGGGAGGGGGCTGGGTTGATGGCTGCCGTTGTGCCGTCGTATAAGGGGTTCCGGTTCCCGGTGGAGGTCATCAGTCACTGTGTGTGGCTGTATCACCGGTTCCCGCTCAGTCTCCGCGAGGTCCGAGGAGATGATGTTCGCGCGGGGCGTCGTGGTTTCCCACGAGACCGGCGCTGTTGCGTTGTGCGAAGCGGTGGCAGGCTGGATCTGTTCCGGTGGTCTGGTCAGATGGCCAGGGTCAGCTCGGCGAAGGCAGTCATCACCCGCGGTGTCGTGGGGGCACTGTTGCGTTGGTGGATGACGGGCTGGGGCAGGCTGTGCTGATGCGTCGTCGCCACCGTCGAGTGCCTCCGCCGGGGTCCAGCGTCGCTGGGTTCCGGTTCCCCCGTGAGGTCATCGTGCTGGCGGTGCGCTGGTACCCGCGCTACGG
>JBOHFY010000096.1:0-11104 GCA_050699895.1 Pseudonocardiaceae bacterium | reverse complement strand
GTCGGTGAGCCGGCAGGTGAGGATCGCCTGTTCGCCCGGCCGCCCTTCCCGGCGGAAGAACGAGCCGGGGATCTTGCCGGCGGCGTACATCCGCTCCTCGACGTCGACGGTGAGCGGGAAGAAGTCGAACTGGTCCTTGGGCTGCTTGGACGCCGTAGTGGCGGACAGCAGCATCGTCTCGTCGTCGAGGTGAGCGACAACGGCTCCAGAGGCCTGCCGGGCCAGCCGGCCGGTCTCGAATCGCACAGTGCGGGTGCCGAAGACGCCGTTGTCCAGTAAAGCGATCGTCTCATGCACCTGAGTCGTCTCATGAACCTGGGCGGAGGTGCTTGTCGTGGGGTCGGTCAACTTTTCTCCTCCTCGCGACACGGCCACTGATGGCACAATCAGCGCGGGAGCGAAAACGATAGGCCGGTCTTCGATCGAAGCCCCCGGAACAGGTGACCTGTTCTCGGGAGCCACTACCGAGGACCGGCGGACGACGGTCCCGACGACGGTGCCGAGGCGGCGGCTCGTGCGGCGATGTGTGGTTGTGTATCGGTGCTGGCTCGCCGGTCAGCGACGCAAGCCGAGGCGCTCGATCAAGGATCGGTAGCGCGCGATGTCGACCTTGCCGAGGTAGTTCAACAAGTTACGGCGGCGGCCGACCATCAGCAGCAGACCGCGCCGGGAGTGATGGTCGTGCTTATGCTGCTTGAGGTGCTCGGTAAGGTCCACGATCCGCTTGGTCAGCAGGGCCACCTGCGCCTCAGGGGATCCGGTGTCCCCCCCACTCAGCCCATACTCGGCCAGGATCTCACTCTTCTGTGCGGTGGACAGCGCCACGGGTTGATCTTCTCCTGTCATCTCGTACCGTGCGAGCCGCGCCATCGCGCGGCGACTGGTGAGGGAGCCGACCACCACGGACCGCAGCCGAATCCTTGGCGAGGTTACCAGCTCACGCGTCGGCGTCCGGCACCGCCCTCGATCGCCCAGGGTCGGGGCCAGCGGCGCGCCGAAGCAATCCGGCGAGCGACGGGAACCCTTCCCGCAGCAGGCGGGCCGCGGCGGCCAGCTCAGCTGGCGGAGCCAACGCCCGCAACGCCGGGACGAGCACCTCGTCACCGTGCTCCGCTACCGGCAACGTATCCCGGCGCAGCGTGGGCCGGGAATCGCGGACCTGCTCCAGCGCGGCGCGAATCGCGGCTGGGTCACCGGAGGCAACCTCAGGGGTGAGCACTCGGCGCTCCAACATCACCATGCGAACCAGCACCGCGGGATTACCGATCTTCGCCCGGCGCCCGCTCATCAGCTGACTGAGCATCGGCGCGCTCAGCCCGAGAACCTCGGCCAACTGCGCCTGAGAGACCGCGAAGGCAACCACGAGTCGCCGCACCCGATCGCCGAGCGGCTCCCCGTACCATTCCCGCTGCAGGGCAACGTTGCGCGCGACGGCGAGCTGCTCGTCCACCGGACTCCCCTTCCGTGCCCCGTACTGGCATCCTGCCAGGACCCCAGAAGCGGACCCCACGCGCTGGGGACAGCACACCGCGATCGGTCACCGGGGCCGGTCGAACACCGCGCGGGTGCGCGCCACGTCGTCGTCGATCTGGACGACGAGCTGCTCGGGGTCCTCGAAGCGGCGCATACCGCGCAGCCGCTCGACGAAGTCCAGCGCCACCCGCTCGCCGTAGAAGTCCTCGTCCAGATCCAGCACGAACGCCTCCACCCGGCGTTCCCGGCCAGAGAACGTCGGGTTGGTGCCGATCGAGACCGCCGAGGGCAGCTCCCGGTGGCGGTGCACGAAGCGGCACGCGTACACACCGTCGGCGGGGATCGCGGCGTGCCGAGGGGTTGACAGGTTCGCCGTCGGATATCCCAGACTGCGGCCACGCTGGTCGCCGCGGACCACGATCCCCTCCACCCGGTGTGGACGGCCCAACGCGCCGGCGGCGGCCGCCACGTCACCGGCGTCGACGCAGGAGCGGATGTAGGTGGAGGAGAACGTCAGCTCGCCCTGGGAAAGCAGCCCCACACCCTCAGCGGTAAAACCGAACCGTCGGCCCAAGACCCGCAGCAGCTCACTGTTCCCGGCCGCCTTATGCCCGAAAGTGAAGTTGTCGCCCACCACCACCTCCGCCACGTGCAGGCGCTCGACGAGCACTTCGTGGACGAACTCGTCGGCCGGCATCCGGGACAGCTCGACGGTGAACGGCAGCACGAAGAACACCTCGACCCCCAGCTGCTCAACCAGCTCAGCCCGGCGGCGAAGGGTGGTGAGCTGGGCCGGATGACTGCCGGGGCGGACCACCTCCGAAGGGTGCGGGTCAAAAGTCATCAGCACGCCCGGAACGCCCATCACCCGAGCCCGCCGCACGGCCTGCCCGACCAGTTCCACGTGACCGCGATGCATCCCGTCGAACACACCAATGGTGACCACGCTGCGGCCCCATCCGTTCGGGATGGCCTCCATCCCACGCCAGCGCTGCACGGGCACTGAGGTTAACGGGCACTGAGGTGAACCGGGCCCGCCACCCCCAGACTCAGCAGCCCGCGGGACGCAGCACCAGGACCGGGCGGGCCTGCCCATCACGCTCAGTGAGCAGCGCGATGGCGTGCCCTTGCGGGTCGATCGCGGCGTGCGTTCCGGCCAGCCCGACCGCCGGCAACGATCCACCATGGGCCAGGACCCGGACCTGGTGGGGGTCCACGGCGCGGTGGCCGAACGCGTGAGCCACCACCTCGTCCAGCTCAGCGCAGAGCCACGGTTGCGCCGCCAGCTCATCAAGAGTGCGGGCAACGTCCAGACCGAAGGGACCTACCCGGGTGCGGCGTAACGCGGTGAGGTGGCCCCCGACCCCCAACGCGGCACCGAGGTCCCTGGCCAGCGCTCGGACGTAGGTGCCACCGCTGCACTGCACCAGCACGTCGAGGTCGGTCACGGCCTCGCCCCGGCGCAGCGCGAGGAGCTCGAACCGAGACACGACCACCGGGCGGGCGGTTAACAGCACCTGCTCACCAGCACGAGCCAGCGCGTAGGCCCGCCGACCGTCGATCTTGACCGCACTCACCGCGCTGGGCACTTGCTCGATGGCGCCGCGCAGTCCCGCGATGGCCCCGAGGATGTCCGGCTCGTCTACCGCGGACGCGTCGGCGCCACCGGTGCGCTCGCCTTCGGCATCGTCGGTGCTGGTGGACGCACCGAGCCGCACCGTGCCCCGGTAGACCTTGGGTTCCAGCGGGAGATGCCCGAGCAACTTGGTGGCGCGCTGCACACCGCAGACGAGCACGCCGGTGGCCATCGGATCCAAGGTGCCGGCGTGCCCGATCCGGCGGGTGCGCAGCAGCCGGCGCAGCCGAGCGACCACATCGTGCGAGGTCATCCCGGCGGGCTTGTCCACCACCACCAGACCGCCGGGCACCAGCGCGGAGTTCACGTACCCATCGCATCGAACAACGGCAGCCCAAGACAGGACCGACCAACGAAGTCGTGCAATGCGTCGGTGGTAGGCGCCATCACCCGGGCGGCGAGGGTGTCACGGAACAGTCGCTCCACACCGAGCTCCTTACGAAACGCAGCGCCGCCGCAGAGCCTCAGCACCCCATCGGCGACCTCGGATGCCGCCTCCGCCGCAACGGCCTTGACTTCCAGCACCCGCAGCGTCGCATCGTCGCGCCCGGTGCTCAGAGCCGCCAGCGTGTCCCGGAGAAACGCCCGGACACCGTCGGTACGGATGCGCAGCCGGGCGAATGCCGCCCGGGAGACCGGCTGCTCGGCCAGCGTCTGGTCGAGGTGCTGTAGCCGGCTGCGGGTCAGGTGCGCGCCGGCTTCGGCGACCAACGCCTCCATGATGCCGAGTGAGAGCGCCGCGTTGAGCACCAGGAAGGAGGGCACCACCACACCCACCCCGGACACCGGGATGACATGCGCGGCTGCCGCGAGTGACTCGCCACCACCCCCGACGTTGGGCGCACTGAGCAGGCCGAGCAGCCCGGCATCGGCGAGGGCCCGCACGCCGTCGCGCGGAAACGCCCCGGTCCGGTCGATCTCGGCGGCCTTCGGGCTGACCGAGCGCTCGACGACAGCCGCCAGCACCGACTGGTAGCCCGTCGCGGTCACCGGAAACTCGGGGGCGGTACTCACGACGCTCTCCCACGGTTTCACACGCACGGTTCCGTGCCAGCGGGCGCCGGCACGGAGTTCATGACACGATCCTGCCGGATTGTGTTTTAGTGCTCCGATGCCGCGGCAGCCACGGCGGTCCGGACCAGCGCCGTGACCTCGCTACTCAAGCGCCGCCGGTCAGTAGGGGCGAGCAGCAGCCGGGCGCCGTCTGGCGTGGCTGCGTAGCCACGGATCTGGATCCGGCCATGCTCGGTATCCAGGACACTCACGACATCCCGTGCGCGGTGACGGCGCCCCGCCCGGTCCCGAGCCGCTGCGCCAATCGTGAACCGTCGCACGGCAGATCCCGCGATGAGTCGCCGGACCTGGCGCGCATCGTCGGTTCGCAGGCCAGCTCGCTCCAGCCGCGCGAACTCAGTATCCGCCCGCAGCCCCGCCCCCTGACAAAGTCCAGCGGGGATGATGACAGCGTTGCCGGCTGCCGCAGGGTGGTCGGGGACGTGTGCCAGGAGAGCCTGCGCCAGCCGAGACGGATGTGCCGGGACGAGATCGACAGTCTGCTCGGTCAGCACGCTGACGACGCCGACCAGGCCTGAGGCGCACGCCAGCACCCGGACCTCCTGGCCAGGACCGGTGATCATCCGTAGATCCGCCTCGACGGCGGGCCGGGCCAGCGCGCCCAGAGCGTCCTCAACCTCGGGCCGAGGCCGCCGAGCGTCGACCAGGCCACGAGTGCGGAGCTGCCGCCATGCCTGATCGTCCAGCTGGTCGCGCTCGTCCAGCGTCACGCCATGGTCCGGAACAGTGAGCAGCAGCGGCTGATCTCCCAGCTCCATCCGATGCCACAGCGCGGTGAACTCCGCAGTGGACAAGCGCAACACCCCGGAGCGGCTCATCACCGGTCAGGCTCGCCGTCGCCCGGCGGATCCTCACCGATCACCGACGGCGCGGTCCTCGGCAGATCACCGATAAGCCAGGTGGAATCGGGCTCCACCAGATAGGACGGGCGCCGCCGCTCCTTGTCTTCGCCGCCCCGCCCCCCGCCCATCCCCCCGAACGGGCCCGCGATACCAGAAGCCCCCGCCTCAGAGACACCAGGCCAAGCGGCACGACCGGCGTCGGCCGGATTGACAGACGCACCGCGTGCCGCCAATGACTCGGGCGAGCCGATGGGGCCAAATCCACCCGCGCCCCGCCCAGACCCCACCGGAACCCGCCCCGCCGAGGATCCGAAACCTCGGGCGCCAGATCCTCCTCGCATCCCGGCGCGGCCAGCACTGACCCGGCTGGATCCCGTATCCACCGGACCAGCCACGACCGAAGCGTCCGGCAAGAAACCCCCCGGCCCTTCGACCGCGCCCGGAGCCGACCGTCCACCGGCGTACTCCGGGCCACCGATACCACCACCGCTTTGCGGGCTGGTGGACGCGGGAGCCACAGCGGAGGGACCTCCAGGCGCAGCACCGGCAACCCCGGCTAGCGATGTGGGAGATCCCGGCGCGGCAGCACTCACCCCCGAGCCCCTACTACTGTGCTCCCCGACACCGTGCCCTCCGACGCTGTGCCCTCCGACACCGGGACGGCCAGCACCGAGGCCACCGGCACCGGGGTGACCGCCGACCCGCGACCGCTGCCCGTCGGGGATAGCGAGGTGGGGTTCTCCGGCGGGCGGCGGCGCGAACCGGGCCAGGTCCGCTAGCCGCGTGTTGGTGCCGTCTTGATAGGAGGCCATCGCGGCGCGAGCCTGCCACTCCCGCTCCCGGATGAAGGCCTCGTCAACTTCGTGGTCGGAGGTCGTGAACGCGTCGATGACCGGGAGGTCCTTCCAACTCCGGCCGCGCGGCTCGGGAGGAACCTCGGGAACATTTCCCCGCGCCGTCGTGAAGGCGCTGATCTGCTCGTCGATCTTGTTTCCGGTGTCGATGGCCAGCCTCCTGGTCTCGTCCACCCAGGCTCCGAGCGGGGTCATCGCCCCCACCGCAGCATCCGCCGCCACACCCTGCTGGGAGGCCCGCACGCCACCAATAGCGGTGTCGACATAGTCGCGGACGATGCTCAACCGCTCGGCCAACTGGCGCCAGCCCAGCATCGCCTCACCCTGGCTGGAAGGCCCGTAGCCGTCGTACATCTCGTGCCGGATCGTCTGATGCGAGACAATCCAATAGTTCACATGCGTGCTCATCGGTTCCGCGGTCCTCTCAACGCTGTCCCCGCAACGCTGCACTCTTGCTTAACCCAGTGCTCGTACTTAACGCTCGTACTTAACCCAGTGGCGGCAAGTTGCCCACCGCTACCTCCGCCACCGCCCGTGCCGCCCCGCACGGATCCTCATAGGGCGCACGAAGATCGGTAAAGCTCACATTAAGCCCCTGGCGCTGCGCCAACCCCACTGTCACGTCACAGGTTGGCACTGCGCCCGGCTGGTGCACCACAGCAGGCATCCCGGCTATTTGCAGCGGATCGAAGACCGGCAACGCGGCCCGGTTCGCATAGGTGCGCTCCAGAATGTCCCAATCTGAGTACGTCGTGGCGGCGAGCTCACCGTTCCGGCCGCTGTCGATCCATACGCACACTTTGTGCCCAGACGGCAAGGTGTCGGTGCTATGCGGTGGCAGGTCGAATCCAAGTGTCTTGAGCTGCGCGGTCGTGAAAAGGTCACACGGTTTGTCCCCGTATGCCCTGATATCCCGAGGGTGCTCCACCAAGGGGGAAAGTTGCCGACGCTCCTTCGACCCGACACCCGCCCCAGCGGACGGCGCCGCCGAGCCTTCCCCAGCCGCAGAACATCCAGCAAGCAGCGCCACCTCAACCACCAGCCCCCAGACCAGCAGCGCGATCCGGCGCTTCACCGCTGGGTCCCGAAGTTCAGCTCCCGGGCTATAGGGATGCTGATCCTGTCGACCCGCCGGTAGGTCTTGAGACTGGCCTCCAGCTTGTCGGCGTCGTTCTCGAATCGAGCCGCCGCGCCGAGCAGCGCCAGCCGCACAGATCCCTGCTTGCCAACAGCAGCATCGGACATAATGTGCACCGCGTCCTCACTCACATCATCGAAGCCAGGCGGCCAGATGTTCGCCAGGTCCTGTGCCCTGCGAGCCTCGTCCCGTAAGGCTTCCGCAGCGACGCGGAGCTCGGCGATGGCGTGCGGGGCGCGTTCCAGGTCGACCGAGAACCCGCCGCTCCCGGTTGTTGTGGTGGGCTGGGGCAGCACTGGCTGACCAGATGATCCCGCAGCGGGCGCCGGCGTGGCTTGCGCACCCGGCATCCCCGGGAGCGGGCCCGGTCGCGCCCCGTCCTCACCACTCATAGCCAGCCTCTCTCATCACGGTCCGGATGCGGAGGGTGGCAGCATGCCACAACACAGTGGGTCTACATCAACACAGTGGGTCTACATCGCGGGTGCCCGGTGCAGGGCGGCGCGCAGGGCGTCCAGGACGCGCTCGGCGGTGCCGTCGGCGGCGAAACCAGCGGCGAGGCGGTGGCCGCCACCGCCGAATTCGGCTGCGGCGGCGGAGACGTCGAGGCGCTGCTTGGCGCGCAGCGACACCGACCACTGGTCCGGGCCAAGCTCCTTGAGCACTGCGGCGACCTCAGCCTCGGAGGTGGCCCGCACGAGATCCACCACGCTCCCGACCTCCGCATCGCGCAGGTCCGCCACGTCGGCCAGCAGCACTGTGGTGTGCACCAGCCCCAGGCCCCGTGCCGCCGCGAGCTCGAGTCGCGCGCGACCGAGCGCCCCTGCCAGCACGGCCAACCAGCCGAAGGGGTGGGTGTCCCGCAGCTCCCGGGCGAGGGCGTCCGGATCGACTCCCACCGCCAGCAGCCGGGCGGCGAGGAGGTGGGTACCTGGGTCGGCCCGGCGAAAGCAGCCGGTGTCGGTGACCAAGCCGGCGTAGAGGCAGCGCGCCATCGGCTCGTCCAGCTGTACCTGGAGCTCGTCAAGCAGCTCGAGCACCAGCACCACAGTGGCCTCCGCGCCAGGATCCACCAGATGGTGGGTCCCAAATCGATCATTGGTGGCGTGGTGGTCGATCACCAGCACGGCACTGGCGGTATCCACCCGGTCGGCCAGGCAGCCCAGCCGGCTTCGGCTCCCCGTGTCCAGGGCAACGAGCAGCTCCGGCCGCACGGGTACCTGATCTGGCGGCACGATGAGATCGGCGACGTCGAGCCCGCGCAGCGATTCCGGGGTGTGTGCCGGCGCACCGAAGGTCACCCGCACCGCGGCACCGCGCTGGCGAAGTGCCCGGCCAAGAGCCAGCGCGCTGCCCAGCGCGTCGGCGTCGGGGTGCACGTGGGCAACCAGTGTGACGTCTGTCGCGCCGCCGACGAGCTCCGCGGCGGCCACCAGTTCCCGGCTCCACAGCTCTCGGTCCCGGGCGCGGTCAGTCATCGTCAGCGCCACCGCCCCGGGGGGGACGGTACGGGTCGGGCTCACCGGCGGGCGACGCGCCCGCCGCGATGCGCGCGACGTGGGCATCAGCGTCGTGCGCCCGGGCCAGCAGCTCATCGATCCGGCGCACCCCGTCCTGGAGCTCGTCACAGCGGAAGGTCAGGGTGGGAGTAAACCGGACACCTGTTGCCCGCCCCACCAGAGAACGCAAGACGCCGGTCGCACTGGCCAGCGCGGCGGCCGCCCCGGCGGTGTCCGGCGGCGTGTCGACGGTCTCTCCGAGCACCGTGTAGTACACTGTCGCGTCCCGAAGATCCCCGGTGACCTTCGCGTCAGTGATCGTCACCATCGTCAGCCGGGGATCTTTGACCTCGTGCTCTAGCCCCGACGCGACGATCTGGGCGATCCGTTTGGCCAGTCGGCGGGCCCGTGGGGGGTCGGCCATCGCAGCTCCTCACATTCTCACAGTCCCTCGTCGTCTTCTGAGCCGTCATCTGGGCCGTCATCTGAGTCGTCTGCTGGGCCCAGGAGCCGGTGCCGGGCGGCCAGCAACTCCAGCTCGGGTCGTCCGGCCACCAACCGCTCACACGCGTCGAGCACGTCACGCACGTGGCAGGCATCGGCGGCGACAGCAGCCACCCCGATCAGCGACCGGCGATGCAGGTCCGTGTGGCCAGTCTCGGCCACCGCGACGTCGAAGCGCCGCCGAAGTTCCGCGATCACGGGACGGACGAGCGACCGCTTCTGCTTCAGGGAATGAACATCGCCGAAAAGGACGTCCAGCTCCACAACACCGACGTACAACACTCACCACCGTGGTTGGTAGCTGTCGAACCACCGTCTGTAGGGGGTTGGTGGCCGTCAATAGCCACCAACCCCCTACAGACGCATCAGGTGCGGGGCTTCTCGCGCATCTCGTAGGTCTCGATCTCATCGCCAACCCGGAGTTCGTGGGACGACGAGAGCGTGAGGCCACACTCAAAGCCCTCCCGGACCGACGATGCGTCATCCTTGAACCGGCGCAGAGACGCGACCGTGAAGTCTTCGCGGACCACCACGTTGTCCCGAAGCAGCCGGGCCTTGGCGTTTCGCCGGATCTCCCCTGAGGTCACCATGCAGCCAGCGATGGTGCCAACCTTGGAGGACCGGAACACATCGCGGACCTCGGCGCGGCCGAGTGCCACCTCCTCGTACTCCGGCTTGAGCATGCCCTTGAGGGCCTGCTCGATCTCGTCGATCGCCTGGTAGATCACCGAGTAGTAACGGATCTCCACACCCTCGCGGTTGGCCAGTGCGGTGGCCTTACCGTCGGCCCGGACGTTGAACCCGAGCACGATGGTGTTGTCCGCGATGGCGAGGTTGATATCGCTTTCGGTGATGCCACCGACGCCACGGGAGATCACCCGCAGCTGGACCTCGTCGCCGACATCAAGCTGCAGCAGGGCATCCTCTAGCGCCTCCACGGTACCGGAGTTATCGCCCTTAAGGATCAAGTTGAGCTCGCTGGTCTCCTTGAGCGCCTGGTCCAGGTCCTCCAGACTGACCCGGCGGCGCCGGGAGGCGAGGTCGGCGTTGCGCTCCCGGGTGCGCCTGCGATCGGCGATCTGACGGGCGATCCGGTCCTCGTCGACAACAAGGAAGTTATCGCCGGCACCCGGTACCGAGGTGAACCCGATGACCTGCACCGGACGTGAAGGCAACGCCTCAATGATGTCATCGCCGTGCTCATCGACCATCCTGCGGACTCGACCGTAGGCGTCACCGGCGACCACTGAGTCGCCGATCCGGAGCGTGCCCCGCTGCACCAGCACGGTGGCCACCGGCCCGCGACCGCGATCCAGATGCGCCTCGATCGCCACCCCTTGGGCCTCCATCTCTGGGTTGGCCCGCAGGTCTAGCGAGGCGTCCGCGGCGAGCAGGACCGCCTCCAGTAGCGAGTCGATGTTGGTGCCATCCTTGGCGGAGATATCGACGAACATCGTGTCGCCGCCGTACTCCTCAGGCACCAGGCCGTATTCCGTGAGCTGACCGCGGATCCGAGTCGGGTCCGCATTCTCCTTGTCGATCTTGTTCACCGCGACCACGACGGGCACGCCAGCCGCCGTGGCGTGATTGATCGCCTCCACCGTCTGCGGCATGACACCGTCGTCGGCGGCCACCACCAGCACCGCGATGTCGGTCGAGCGCGCACCGCGAGCCCGCATGGCGGTGAACGCCTCGTGGCCCGGGGTGTCAATGAAGGTGATCAGCCGCTCCACGCCCTCCAGCTCGGTGGCGACCTGGTAAGCGCCGATGTGCTGAGTAATCCCACCGGCCTCGCCACCCATCACGTTCGCCTTACGGATGGAGTCCAGCAAGCGGGTCTTGCCGTGGTCGACGTGACCCATGACGGTGACCACCGGCGGCCGGGACGCGAGGTCGTCCTCGCTACCGGAGTCCTCGCCATAAGACAGGTCGAAGGACTGCAGCAGTTCGCGATCCTCGTCCTCCGGGCTGACGACCTGGATCTTGTAGTTCATCTCCTGTCCGAGCAACTCCAGAACGTCGTCAGAGACGGACTGGGTTGCCGTCACCATCTCGCCCAGATGGAACAGCGCCTGTACCAGCGC
>JBOHFY010000095.1:0-17928 GCA_050699895.1 Pseudonocardiaceae bacterium | reverse complement strand
ATAGCAAGAGGCCGCCCCGCGAAGATAATCGCGGGGCGGCCTCTTACGGATGTCGCCATGAGCTTCGCCGACTGGCGAGACTCTCACCCGGGTTCTAGCGTCGCCCGAGAACCCAGCTACGCAGCAGAGCCGCAGTCACACCGGCCAGCATCAGCACGGCCACCAGGACCGGCAGGGCAACCCGCTCCACACCGCTGGCGGGCAACGCCGTGGCGCGGCCCGCGGCGGCCACGTCATTAGCGGCGGCGCTTTGCTTGCCCAGTCCCGAGCCGTTACTGACCTGCGACGTACCGAACAGGTCCGCCGTCAGCATGCCCGCCGAGAGCCGCCCGAGCGCACCGGGGCGGCCGATCGCGAGCAGATCAGCGTAGTTGTAGTGGGGCAGCCCGCTGTTGTAGCGGCCGAGCGCGAAGGGGAAGTCGCTCGGCATCACCGGCCCGGCGAAGGGACCGAAGGCCGCGGCGGTCAGCGCTGGCGCTGGCGCCGCGGCGGGTTGCGGTGCAGCGGCCGGCGCCACCGACGGCGACGCGCTCGGCGCTCGCGGCGCTGGAGCCTGGGTCAGCCCCAGGGCCGGCCCGATCGGGCCCATGAGCGCGGCGGCAGACGCGACCACCGCGCCGACGGGGCCGGTGGCCGGTGCGGCCGGCGAAACCGGTTCGGCGGTGATCTTGCATAATGACGGGGCCAGCGGCCCCAGCACCTGACGCAGGGCTGGCGTGGCGTCCAAGACGCTTGACCCACTGGCGGGCACCGAACCGATGTCAAGCACCGATAGACCGGCCTCGCGGACCCCCACTCGCTGCCCAGGATCACCACGCACCGTATCCCCGCATCCACCCACCAGCATTGGCGCGGGCGCGGCCGCCAGAACGAGGGTGGTGGGGAAAACTTCGGAGGGTGCGGCGAGAGCCGCCAAGCCCCCTCCGAAGGTGCTCGCTGCGCACAGTAACGTGGCTGCTCCGGCAACCGTGGTCACCCTCGCTCGTATCGCCATAGGTGCCTCCGTGTCGCTCACATGTCGCTCCGTACCTGGTTGTGTCGTGAGAGTAACGAACTTAGAGTCTCTCCGTGACGATAACCCGCATTTTCAGCAGATCGTGGTTACGCTGTGCACTCACCGTGTACTGTACGGGGGCAACGATCGGCCTCAAGCGACCCCTCTAGGCTACAGATATGCGCATTGGGGCCCACATCAGCGACAGCGATCCGGTAAGCGTGACTACGCAGCGCAATGCTGAGGCTGCGCAGTTCTTCCTCACCGACCCTCAGGCTTGGAAGGCGCCGGGACCGCACCCGCAGGCCGCCCAGCTGCTCTCCGCCGGTCTCGAGCTTTACGTGCACTCACCGTACGTCATCAACGTGGCATCGCTGAACAACCGCATCCGCATTCCATCCCGCAAGCTGGTCGCCCAGCACGCCGCGGCGGCCGCCGCGATCGGCGCCCGTGGGTTGGTGGTGCACGGCGGGCATGTCGCCAAGGGCGAGGATCCGGCTCAGGGCGTCGAGAACTGGCGCAAGATGTTCGCCCGGCAGGCAGTCGAAGGCGGTTTCAGTACCCGGATCCTGGTGGAGAACACCGCGGGCGGAGACAACGCGATGGCGCGGCGGTTCGACTCGCTAGCTCGGTTGTGGGACGCGATCGGTGACTATGACGTGGGATTTTGCTTGGACACCTGCCACGCGTTCGCCGCCGGAGAAGACCTGGCCGACGCCGTCGACCGGGTCACAGCCATCACCGGCCGGATCGATTTGGTGCACTGCAACAACTCACGTGACGAGTTCGGCTCGGCCCGGGACCGTCATGCCCGGCTGCGCCAGGGCACCATCAAGGCCGAGCAGCTCGTGGCGGTCTGCGCCGCCGCCAACGCCACCGTGATCCTAGAAACCGACCCCGATACCCAAACAGAAGACATCGCCTGGCTCCGCGAGCAGCTCGACGGGCGACAGGACGCCGCTGTGGGGGTCGTCGTCGCCTGATGCGCGGATCGGGTCGTAGGACGGGCGCCAGATGTCCCGGAGCACGAGGGCTACCAGCATCAGGACCGCCGCGTCACGGATCAGCACGGCACCCAGGAACGGCTCGATGGGTAACCCCTTCTGGTCCGGGCCGAGGTAAAAGGCCATCCGGGGCGCCCAGAGCAGCGCATCAACAGCCATCCAGGCCAGTACCGGTGTCCACCGGGGGATCGCCAACACCGCCAGGGGCACCAGCCACAACGAGTACTGCGGGCTCCACACCTTGTTGACGAGCAGGAATGCGCACACCACCAGGAAGCACAGCTGAGCCAGCCGCGGTGGGCGCGGTGCCACCAGGGCCACCCAGCCAATCGCCACGCAGGCCAGCCCGAACAGCGTCGCGCTGATCAGGTTGAGCGTCACGGGAGTCTGGCCGGGTCGCGCCACCCCGTCGAAACCGGGCCAACCAGTGAAGGTGGACACCACGGTGTACAGCGTGTCCACGTCGGCTCCGCGCCGGTCGTTGAGGCGGAAGAACTCCGCCCATCCGGACGGGAACAGCACCGCCACCGGCAGGTTGACCACCGCCCAGGCCAGCGCCGCCGCGGCGGTCGCCCGTAGCCCGGCCCGCAGCTGCCCGGCCCGCAGACACAACAGCAGGATCGGAAACAACAGCAACAGCGGATAGAACTTGGTGGCCGCACCCAAGCCGAGCAGCGCACCAGCAAGTACGGGGCGTCGCCGGGCCCACGCCAGCAGCCCGGTGGTGGCCAACGCGGTGGCCAGCACATCGAAGTTAGTGAACGCGTGCACCACGACCAGCGGAGACAACGCGGCCAGCGCGGCATCCCACGGTCGTCGCCGAGACAGTCCTACCAGCGCCCAGACCGTCACCAACCACGCTGCGGTCAGCCCCACCGCGCTGATGTCGAAATAGACGATGGCGGGTGCCGAGCTGGGAAGCCAACCGGAATTCCCGATGGCTACCCAGGCCTGCGCGAGCTTAGCGGCAACCCATTGGTACATCCCGAGGAGCACCGGGTATTCCATGTACCGGACCTGCGCATCGGGCTCGCCCTGGTGCTCGACCCACGAGGTCGCGTACGGCAATCCCGCCAGCCCGGGATGGTCCAGGCGCTCCGAGGTGTAGAGCGGGACGGTGTCGGAGTAGCACATGGCCTTGTACTGGTGGCCGCCCCGCCAGTCCACCTGCAGCGCTCCAGCACTGTCCCGGTAGGTCTGCAAACACGGCGCCTTGACCAGCCAGCCCAGCGCCAAGGTGATCGTCGCGAACAGCAACACCACCCGCAGCGGGGTCCAGAACCAGTGCCGGCCCAGCACAGTGTGCCGGCCCAGGGGACCGCCCACGATCCGGCTGGCCAGCACCGGCACCGGATCGGTCCAGCTGGGCACCACCCGCTGGGCTACCGCCGGCTGAGCCGGCGATCCAACCACCGCCGGCTGAGCCGGCAATGGGACTACCGCCGGCTCAGCCTCCCTGGTCGTTCTGCCCCTCATCGCCCGGTCCTGGTTCGTCGCAGAAGGGGTAGGAGGAGCACTCGCGGCGGTGCGGTCTTCTGTTCGGCTTTCCTGGAGGCTCGATCGGCGTGGGCGCGAAGTCCTGCATGTCAGGGTCGAGTGTTGCGTACGGTGGGGCGATGCGCGGCCCGCGGGTGCGCACCGGTGGCGGCGGGGTCTCGATGGGTGGCGCAGCCGGACCAATCAGGGTGAACACGGGAAAGGTCTCCATCGGCGCACCCATCAAGTAGGAGTTCATGAACCGCTGCCAGATCACGCCCGGTACGCCCCGCCCAAAGATGTCGTGCCCCTGGGTATCCTTGATCGCCGAGTTGGCCGGATCACCCACCCAGACCGCGGTGGAGATTGACGGCGTGTACCCGACAGTCCAGGCGGCGGAGTTGGTGCCGGTGTCGCCGCGCTGGTGGGTTCCGGTCTTGGCGGCTACCTCCCGGCCGCCCGCCAGGGGGATCTGCGAGCTGCGCGCGACGTCGGTCAGCGTCGCGGTGACATTGCGGGCCAGTTGCGAGTTGCGCTCGAGGTCCGTCCGGTCGAAGGCGGGTTGCGGCTTGTCGAGGTGATGATATTCGACGGTGCCGAGGGCGTTGGTGTATTCACGGACGAAGAACGGCTCACGCCGCATCCCGTCGGCGGCGAAGGTCGCGTAGCCGCTGGCCATGTCGATGGTGTGCACCGGGTACTGGCCGAGCGTGATGCCGACCGCGGGCGCCCGGCTGTCCGCCTCGGTCATGGCGAGCTTGCCGTTGATCTTGTCTGGGATTCCGGCCTCGATCGCGGCCTGCCGGATCGATTGCGGTCCCACGTCCTGGGCCAGGCGCACGAAGGCGGTGTTGACCGACTTGGTCATGGCCTCGTGCAAGGTCAGCCGGGGGTAGTTGAGACTCTCCGAGTTGGCGTAAGAATGACCGTCGATGACCACCGGGGACTCGCCACCGTAGACCGAGTTCATCCCGATGCCTCCCTCCAGCGCGGCCAGCATCGTGAACGGTTTGAACGCCGACCCCGGGCTCCACGCCGGCCCGCCGGCCAGGTCGAAACCATCCCCCTGCGACCCACCGTAGTAAGCGATCACTCTTCCGCTGCGCGGATCGATCGCGACCAGCGAGGAGTGCAGGTTCTTCGGCTGCCCGCGCAGCTCGGTGAGCACGGTGTCGCGGGCCAGCCGCTGGGCTCGAGGATCGATGGTGGTGGTGATCCGCCCACCGCCCGCGGCCAGCTGCTCACGGTTGATGCCATGCTTGCCCAGCTCCTCCATCACCCGCTCGACAATGTGCGCCCGGTCATCGGTCGGTTCACCGGGAACCTGGCTCGGCGCCACGGTCTCCGGGTACCGCGTGCCAGCCCGATCAGCTGGGGACAGCCAACCCTTCTCCACCATGCCGTCCAGCACGAAGTTCCATCGGGCCTGCGCTTGCGGCAGATCCTTGGCCGGATCCAAGAGAGACGGAGATCGGATCGCGGCGGCCAGTACCGCCGCCTGGGAGACGGCCAGATTCCGCACGTCCGTTGCGAAGTACGCCTGGCTGGCGGCCTGGATGCCGTAGGCGCCACGACCGAAGTAGATCGTGTTGAGGTAGTCCTCCAAGATCCGGTCCTTGGACTCCCGCTTGGTCAGCTTGGCCGCGACGATCACCTCGCGGAATTTCCGGAACAAGCTGTACTCGTCGTGGCCGGTAGCCACCTTGACGTACTGCTGAGTGATCGTGGAACCACCGCCGTCGCCACCGGTGAGCTGGTTCCACGTCGCCCTGGCGATGCCCGCGACGTCGAACCCAGGGTTGGACCGGAAGCTGCGGTCCTCGGCGGCCAGGACCGCATTCTGCACGTTCATGGGCACCTGAGCGAGACTGACCGGTATCCGATTGCCATCCTGGGGCACGTAGCGGCCGATCTCGGTGGCCCCGTCGCTGGCCATGATCGTGGTGACTTGCTTGCTCTGCGCCGCCAGCACGGCGGGAGAAGGCACGGAGAGAAACAGCCAACCGGCGAAGACCGTCAGTACCGGTAGCAGGATGCCCAGCAGCAGGCCTGCCAGCGCGATAGTGCGCGCCCATCGCCAGCGTGTGGGCCACCCTGGCCCGGCCGGCCTGAGTCCGATTGCCGGCTCAGCCGGCCGGGGTCCCATTGCCGGCTCAGCCGGCGGCGCTCGGTGGGTGAGCAGCTCAGGTTCCCCTGGGGGCGGGGCTGGAGGCCCTGGCCTGCCGGCCGGCTGAGCCGGCAATTGCCTGCCGGCCGGCTGAGCCGGCAATGGGAGCCAGACCGGCTGAGCCGGCGATGAGCGTCGACCGCTGTCAGCTCGCTGGTCGCTCACGCGTTGTCCTCCCAGACCGGCACTCGGGTCGCGAAGGGTCTCGGGCAAAGGCGCGCCTAGTTTAGGGAGCCCCAGCGCCGGGTTACTCCGCCGCGGTCCTCCGGCGGGGCCGCCTGCCGCCCACACTGCTGTTTCCCAGGACGTATGACTGCACGAGGTGGTTCCAGCTGCACGTCCGGCACACTTCGACGACGTGCACGCTGAACTCCTCATACAGCGTCGCCAGCCGGCTCAGCTCGTCAGCGGTCCTGGCCGACCCGGCCACCTGCTTGAGCTCGTCACCGTACACCCACGAGACCAGTGTCAGGGACTCCTTGCGGCATACGGGGCAGGTGACCGAGCTGGGCTCGCCGTGGAACTTCGCCGCCCGCAGCAGGTACGAGGTCGCGTCGCAGACCTCCGTGAGGCTGACCCGGCCGGCGTAGACCTCCGCGAGCAGCGCACGGCGCCGTAACGCGTAGTCCACTACCTGCCGAAGGTTGCGCACGCTCAACAGCGTACGCAACCGATGCCTGATCTACGCTCGGGCGTTCGGGCGGCACAACGCGCTGGAGATGTATCGACGCGATATAGTGCAGTCATACATCGAAGCGCCGGGTGGGAGGTGCCGAGTGCTGGAGCTAGCGGTGCTCGGAGTCCTGCACGACACCCCGATGCACGGCTACGAGCTGCGCAAACGTCTCACCGGCCTCATCGGGGCGTTCCGCGCATGCTCGTTCGGGTCGCTGTACCCCACGCTACGCCGGTTGCAACGCTCCGGTTTCATCGTGGAAGACAACGAGCCCGTGGAGGAGCTGCACGTCAGCCGGAGCACGGGCTGGGCCCGCCGAAGCCGTCGGGTGTACCGGCTCACCGCCGACGGCAAAGACCGTTTCTCCACCTTGCTGGCCGATGTCGGCCCACAGACCTGGGACGACCACGGGTTCGGCGTGCACCTGGCGTTCTTCTCGCGGACACCGGCCGAAGTGCGGATGCGCATCCTGGAAGGCAGGCGGCGCCGGGTCGAAGAACGTCGAGAAGGGCTGCGCGCCGCGCTCGCCCGGGCCGGCGACCAGATCGACCGTTACACCCTCGAGCTCCACCGGATGGGTCTGGAAACCAGTGAGCGCGAGGTGCGCTGGCTCAATGAACTGATCGCCCATGAAAACGCTAACCCAGCCGCACCACCATCACACGGCGACCCATTCACCCCATGACACCGAAAGGGCGGACCATGACTGAAGGCCGCGACACCGGTCGGAGTATCCGGGTCGCCATTGTGGGCGTCGGCAACTGTGCTGCCTCCCTGGTACAGGGCGTGCATTACTACCGCGACGCCGATCCCACAGCCCGAGTGCCCGGCCTGATGCACGTGCGGTTCGGCGACTACCACGTCGGTGACCTGCAGTTCGCCGCCGCGTTCGATGTTGACGCCAAGAAAGTCGGGCGTGACTTATCCGAAGCTATCGTGGCCAGTGAGAACAACACCATCTCGATCTGCGATGTACCGCCGCTGGGAGTCACGGTGTGCCGTGGACACACGATGGATGGTCTGGGCGAGTACTATCGGGACATCATCACCGAGTCCGACGAGAAACCGGTGGACGTGGTCGACACGCTGCGCGAGTCCGGCGCCGATGTGCTGGTGTCGTACTTGCCGGTGGGCTCCGAGGACGCGGACCGCTTCTATGCGCACTGCGCCTTGGACGCCGGGGTCGCGTTCGTCAACGCCCTTCCGGTGTTCATCGCCTCCGATCCGGTGTGGGCGGAGAAGTTCACCTCAGCCGGTGTGCCGATCATCGGCGATGACATCAAGTCCCAGGTCGGCGCGACGATCACGCACCGGGTGCTGGCCAAGCTATTCGAGGACCGCGGGGTGGAGCTGGTGCGCACGTATCAGCTCAACTTCGGCGGTAATATGGATTTCCTGAACATGCTGGAGCGCAAGCGGCTGCTGTCGAAGAAGATCTCCAAAACGCAGTCGGTGACGTCCCAGGTGCCACACGAGATGGAGAAGGCGGCAGTGCATATCGGGCCGTCGGACCACGTGCCGTGGCTGGATGACCGCAAGTGGGCCTACGTGCGGCTGGAGGGCCGGGCGTTCGGCGACGTGCCACTGAACATGGAGTACAAGCTCGAGGTCTGGGACTCACCCAACTCCGCCGGCGTGATCATCGACGCGATCCGCGCGGCGAAAATCGCGAAGGACCGGGGCATCGGCGGCCCAATCGTGTCCGCGTCGTCATATTTCATGAAATCACCGCCCGAGCAGTACTCCGACTCCGACGCCTACGCCGCTGTAGAGGCGTTCATCCGCGGCGAGGTGGACCGGTAGTGGGCATGCGCGGCATCGGCCGCCTACTCGCGGGGGGTACCTTGCGGTCAGCGGTGACTGAGCCAACCAGGAAGCGACGACTCCCGGTTGACACCCCGATCCCACGCCTGCCAGCGCGGCGCTGCCGTTAGTGCGCGGTGAGGAATCCGGCGGCCTGCTCGGTGAGCTGGCGGACGGTGGGCCGTCGCCGGTAGAGGGTGAGGTCGCCGAGGAGCCGGGTGAGGTGGCCGACGCCGTAGGTGGAGTCGACCCCGCCGGTGAGGGTCTGCACGGCGCGGGTGGCCAGGGTGACGGCGTGGTCGACCTCGGGCTGGTCCTGGCGGAGGTAGGTGGTGGCGAGATAGATGTGGTACACGGCACCGTCGCGGGCGTAGCTGGGGTCGCACAGGCGCATTGCGGTGCGCAGGTGCTGGCGGGCTCGGCCCCAGTCTTGCAAGTGTAGATAGCAGTAGCCGGCAAAGCCGTGAGTGTGGGACTCGTCGAGCCAGTAGCACCAGTCCGGCTCACCTGAGGAGCCGGGGGCGTCGCCAAGCCGGTCGAACGCGGTGTCCAGGGCGCGGCGGCACTCGGTGGTTGCCTGGTCGCCGGCATGGGCCTCGGCCGCGCGCAGAGCGAGTATCGCGGCGACCCGGGGTGAGGCCCCGGGGTAGCCCGCCCGGGCGGTCTCGGCCAGCGTGACCGCCTCTCGGATCTGGCCTAGGTCCTTGGCTTGCATGGACATGAATCCGAGGATGTTGGCGCCCAGGGCCCGGTCTCCGGCGGTGTGCGCGGCGTGCAGCGCGGCGACCCAGTACCGCTGGGCCTGCGGATGCTGCCCGCTCTCCATCGCGGACCAGCCGGCCAGCCGCGTCAACTCACCTGCGGTCGCGTGTAACCGCCGCCCTACGCTGTCGGTGTAGCGGCGCTGGTCGAGTAGGCCCAGTACGTGCCGCAGATTCGCCCGAATCAGCGGCAGCAGTGTCTCGCCGCCGAGTTGGTCGTCCATCAGGCGCAGCTGGCCGGCGATGTCGTCGAGGTGATCGACCACCCCGACCGGCAGCGGCGAACCGGATGAGCGGGCCACAGCAGCGTCAGGGCGGGCGATCAGCCACTCATGGGCGGGTGTGCACGCCGCGCCACCCAGCAATGTCAGAAGAATTCGCCGGTCCATGCTTCCAGCGTCGGTCACCACCCGCACCGCGCGCAAGCTCCCGGCTGCGGTCCAGGGCAGTACCAGTCCGCTGATCGCGGAGACCGCCTCGATAGCACCGTCCCAGCCTAGGTCGGCGGCGGTGAGGGGGCGTCCTAGCTCGTCGGTTAGTAGCGCGGCCGTGAGCGCGGGCCAAGGGGTGCGCGGCTGGTCGCCGTGCAGCCATTTGTAGGGCGTTTTGGCGTGTACCCGCTCGCTACGCCCGTGCAGCGCGGCGGCGCTGTTCAGCCGCCGGGCCAGCACCTCGGGCTTCCAGCCCAGCTCGGTGAGCACGACAGCAAGCGTGCTGGTTGAGTCCGTCATCCCCCGTGCCCATGATCGCAGTCAGATGGTGGTACCGCACCGTAACGCCCTGACAACCGGAGTGGAAGCAGGGCACGGCTCAGGCGCACCATAGGCACCGAATCCGGCCCGCTACCCACCCTGGTTGCCTTACCGACCATGCGCGACAACCTGGAGCACGCACCGCAGCCGATGGATTGCTTCAGCCGGTTAGGGTCAAGCGGTGCCTACCTCGGCGACACCCCCGCAGCGTACGACAGTGAGACCTGCTCGCTGCTCGGCTTGGCTGACGCGGAGCGTCGCCTGACCTACGTATTCGGGCTGGGGGTTCCCCTCACAACAAATCCACTGTGGACTGACGACCGTGGCGCAACACCGCCAGGACTGGCGAGACGTCGTACAGACTAGAGTCATGGCGTGAAGGACAGCCCGCACCAGCGCGCCATCTGGCGATCCGGGCGTATCAACGCGGCCAAGCACCCGCCTTCAGGCTTGCCGCGTCCGCAGACTGCTGGTGGGTGGCCCATGCCGTCCGCCGCTACGGACCCGGAAGATCCCAGCCAGGAGCACTGGCAGGCGCTGCACAAAATCGAGAACGTCACTGCGGAGACTGCGAGCAATGGATCCTGACGACATCACCAACACCAACCAGCACCGCTACTCGGCGGCCCTGGCACGCGACATCGAGTTGAAGTGGCAAAGGGCTTGGGCCGAGGGCGGAACATTCGACGCGGCCAATCCGGTCGGCAAGCTATCCTGCGGCTCGCTGAAGCCCCGCAACCGCAAATGTTACGTACTCGATATGTTCCCGTACGTGTCCGGGATCGGCCTGCACGTCGGGCATCCACTTGGTTACATCGGCTCCGATATCTACGCGCGCTTCATGCGCATGAAGGGGTATACCGTCCTGCACCCCCTTGGATTCGATACGTTCGGCCTGCCGGCGGAGCAGTACGCCATCGAGACCGGCCAGCACCCGGCCATCACGACAACACAGAACATCGACAACATGCGCCGCCAACTCAAGCGTCTGGGCCTCGCGCACGATCCTCGCCGTGAGATCTCCACCGCGGACCCAGCGTACTACCGCTGGACTCAGTGGATCTTCCTTCAGATCTTCAACTCCTGGTGCGACCCAGCGACCGGCCGCGCCCGCCCGACCGCGGATCTGATCGGGGAGTTCGAGGCCGGCATTCGGGAACCTGTCTCGCCCGCGAACCCGGACGGCCTGCCCTGGTGTGATCTGGACGAGGTTGCCCGGCGCCGGGTCATCGACTCCTACCGGCTGGCGTATTTGGAGGAGGCGCCGGTCAACTGGTGCCCGGGTCTCGGCACGGTCCTGGCGAACGAAGAAGTCACGGCGGACGGACGCTCCGATGTCGGAAACTACCCGGTGTACCGACGCCGAATGCGGCAATGGATGCTGCGGATCACGGCGTTCGCCGACCGGCTGCTAGCGGATCTAGACTCACTTGACTGGCCAGATTCACTGAAGCTGATGCAGCGCAACTGGATCGGCCGCAGCGAGGGCGCCAACGTTTACTTCACCGCGCGAACCCCAGACGGCTCGCAGCGCCGTGTTGAGGTGTACACAACTCGGCCGGACACATTGTTCGGCGTTACCTTCATCGTGCTGGCGCCCGAGCACCCGCTGGTGGACGAGCTGACCGCGGGTGAGTGGCCGGTCGGTACCCCCGCTGCCTGGCGCGGCCCGTCACCGTCCGGCGGCTCAGCGGACTCGCCGCGGGAGGCCGTCGCCGCGTACGTCCAGGGTGCCTCGTCACTGAGCGACCGGCAGCGGCAGACGCAAACCACCAAGACGGCGGTCTTCACCGGCAGCTACGCGGCAAACCCTGCCTCCGGGGAGCAGGTGCCGGTCCTCATCGCCGATTATGTCCTTGCCAGTTACGGCAGCGGCGCGGTGATGGCGGTGCCCGCCCACGACCAGCGGGACTATGAGCTGGCTACCGCGCTGGACCTGCCGATGCGCGCTGTGGTGGGTCCAGACGACACATGGCTGGCCGCGCACGCGGGCGTGACCGCCGATGATCCGGTGAGCTGGGGGGAGGCGTTCGAGAGGGCCGGTACGGCGATCAACTCAGCCGGCGCCGATGTCTCACTCACCGGACTGCCGACCGCCGACGCGACCGAGGAGATCGTGCGCTGGCTGGAGTCGGCTGGTCGCGGGGTTCGCCGCACGTCGTACCGGCTGCGTGACTGGCTCTTTTCGAGGCAGCGGTATTGGGGCGAGCCGTTCCCAGTCGTCTACGACGAGGCGGGCCTGCCGATCGCGTTGCCTGAGTCGATGTTGCCCGTCGAGCTGCCGCCGATGACCGACTTCCGCCCACAACCGACCGAGGGCGATGAACCGAAGCCACCGCTGTCGCGGGCGGCGGGCTTCGAGTACGTCGAGCTGGACCTGGGAGACGGCACCAGAACGTACCGGCGAGAGACCAACACCATGCCGCAGTGGGCCGGCTCGTGTTGGTATTACCTGCGCTACTTGGACCCGACGAACGAAGAGCAGTTCGTGGACCCGGAGATTGAGCGGTACTGGATGGGCAGCGGCGACGGCGCCGAGCGGGTCGGCGGAGTCGACCTGTATATCGGTGGCGTCGAGCATTCTGTGCTGCACCTGCTGTATGCCCGCTTCTGGCACAAGATCTTGTTCGACCTGGGCCACGTATCGACGCCCGAACCGTTCCAGCGGCTGTATAACCAGGGCTACATCCTCGCGGATGCGTTCACCAACGCGAACGGGCGCTACGTCCGGGCGGCCGAGGTCACGGCGACGGGCGACGGATTCTTCTACCAGGGGGAACCGGTTAGCCGGATACACGGAAAAATGGGCAAGAGCCTGAAGAACGGGGTAGCCCCGGACGATATCTATGACTCGTACGGTGCGGACACGTTGCGCATGTATGAGATGGCGATGGGCCCGCTGGACGTGGACCGGCCATGGCAGCCGGACGACATCGTGGGCGTATTCCGGCTACTGCAGCGCCTGTGGCGCAACATTGTCGACGAGCAGACCGGCGAGTTGAGAGTCTTGGCGGGCGACCTGCCCCGGACCGAGCCACTTTTTGAGGTCCTGCACCGAACGATTGACGCGGTCGATCGGCTGTACACCGAGCTGCGGTACAACGTCGCGGTCGCGCGGATCACCGAGCTGAATAACACGCTGAACCGGTACGTCCAGCAGCACGGCGCAAGCCCGCGCCACGTTGCTGAGGCGCTTGTCCTGATGGTGTTCCCGCTAGCTCCGCACGTGGCCTCGGAGCTGTGGGAGAAGTTGGGGCATGACGAGGCGATCGACGACGAGGCGTTCCCGACCGCGGACCCCGACGCTCTGGTCCAGACCCACATCGTCCTGCCAGTCACGGTCAACGGGAAACCACGTGGCGAGATCACGGTCGACCGGCGGGCCAGCCAGGCTGAGGTGACCGATGCAGGATTAGCCCTGGAAGCGGTGGTCAAGCTGGTCAAGGGCAAGGAGATCGTCCGGGTAGTGGTCGTGCCAGGAAAAATCGTGAATTTCGTCGTCCGGTAGGAGGCCGGGAACGCCCGTGGGTGAGGAGGACAGCCGGCTTTCGCTGTCGTGCGTCGAGCGCGGGTGGCGGTATTCCCGGCTGGACGGGGACGCATTCCTCACGTACGGGTCCGTCCGTGGGGGACGCCGGCTCGCGCTCAGCCCGGCGCCGGATGCCGTGTGGTACTCCGTGACCTGCGGACAGCGCGCGGGTTGACGCTGGCCGTGGTGGCCCGGCAGGCTGGATGCACCCTCTCGCTCGTCTCGTGTGTCGAGTCCGGGCACCGCCGGCTGCAGCCGTGGTTGGCTCACGAGCTGGATCGCATCTATGCGACAGGGGGCATGGTCGCGTCTCTCGTGCGCAACAGTGGCGGCGCGGCGCGGGAGAGCCACGATTCCGGGGTACCCGGCTCAGACGTATTTGTTGTGTCGCTGCCGCAAGGAGGTGTCACGATGCCCCTACACCGGCGTGAGGTGATGGCGGCACTCGGTCTCGGGATTGTGACCGGCGGGTTGCAGGGCGAGTTCGAGCGCGCGCTGGACGGTCTCCAGCCCGATGGTGATGTCCTGCACTCTTTTCAGGCCGTGCTCGATGGTTTCAAAGAAGCCACCCGGGTACTCCCACCCGCCCAGGTCATCGACGCGATGACCGGTGATGTCGCGGTGCTGGACGGGTTACGCCGCCGGGCAGCCGGTACTGAGCGCCACCGTTACAGCACGCTGCAGGCCCACTACGCCGACTTGCTGAGCTGGTTGAGCGAGGAGGCCGGGGATCTGCCGGGCGCGATGTGGTGGATCGACCGGGCGGCGCACTGGGCGCAGGCCGCCGGCTGGACGAGCATGACGGCGTTCACGTTCGGCCGGCGTTCGGTGATGGTGCTGAGCTTCTCCGGTGACGGGCTTCAGGCAGTTGATCAGGCACGGCCGGTGCTCGAGATGCCTCAGGCGTCACCGCGGATGAAGGGGTTCGCGGCCAAACAGATGGCCTCCGGGTATGCGCTGGCGGGCAACCGGGACGAGAGCCGCCGTGCCCTTGATGCGGCGATGGACTACCTCGCCCAGCCGGTTCGTGAGGACGACGCGGCGCTCAGCCACCTCCATGTGGGAAGTGATGACCTCCTTGCGGTCTACCAGGCGACGTGCGATGTCTACCTCGGCTACGGCGCTCGGGTCATTCCGGTGCTGGAACCCCGCCTGGACTCGCTGGCCAGCTCATCGTTCCGCAGGGCCACCATCACCCGGGCCAAGCTGGCCCGCGCCTATGCGAACGCCGGCCAGCCCGCGCAGGCGTGCCACCTGGCGTGGGAGACACTCGACGCCATCGAGCGGATCGACTCACAATCCGCGCGCAGCGAGCTGCGCCGTGCCGTGCCGGTATTGAGCCAGTGGCACGGCCGGAGTGACGTCCAAGACGTAGTGCACCGGCTGACGCCGCACCGTGCCGCCGCCGCGCGAGATACCTGACCCCGCGCGGCTCATCCACAACAGGCTGACCGATGGCGCTTTCAGCGCCGGTATCCTGGCCGCCGTGTCCATGCTGCTCGGGGTGGTGCTGCTGGTCGCTGGCGGCGGGCTGCTCACCGTCGGCCTGCTCGGCTGGCGGCAACGGTTGCCACGCAACCGGTTCGCCGGCATTCGCACCCCCGCGACGCTGCGCTCCGAGGCCGCCTTCCGCGCGGCCAATCGGGTGGCCGCCCCGCCGGTGCTCGCGGCCGGCGCGATCTGCGCCGCCGGCGGCGGGCTGGCCCTCGGGACAGGCGGCCCGGCACTCACGGTGATCGTCGGAGTGACCGGCGCCGGCGCGGTCGGGCTGCTACTCGCTGGCGGGTTGCTGGGCCACCGGGTAGCCGCCGCCATGCCAGCACCGAGAGGTGGTTGCGCCGGGTGCAGCTGCACCGGCGGCAGCTGCACCGCAACGTGACGCGAGACCATAGGCTCTCCCCAGATCAGCGGAACGTCACGGCGGTGTCAGTGGTGGGCACTGCGGGTGGGTCGTGGGACATCCCCTCGACTTGGCACCGCCCGACCGCGCGGCGACCAGGGGACAGCCCCCAGGGTGCTGGTCTCGATCAGGTGCGCCAGGCTGTGGAGGCAACCTGGGGGGTGTGAAGCCGTCTCGGTGGCGCCCGGCGGTCGAGCATTGCGGTGTCTGTCCGCCTGGCCCCCCGAGCTCAGCCGGTACGCGAGGCGAGTTCTGTGAGCGAACGGAAGTACCGCGCGTGCGTGCGCAGCAGGTCTTCCCTTGACCCAGCGCTCAGGACGACAACGTCGATGTCGTTCGTTCCCCCCTGTGTTCAGCCTCAGCAACGAAGCGAGCACGTAGCGCGTCCACCCGATTCTGGTACCGCTCTTCGTGAAGGAGCTTCCCCGCAGCGCGGTCGTAGACGAGCAGGAAGTGAGCCATGCCAAGAGTATACCGTGCTCAGGAGTTTTCTGGGAGGGGTCCTGGCCACAGCTCTTGGATCTGAGACCGAATTTCAGCGAACGTGTCGGTAATGGTTATATTCAGCTCGGTCAGTTCGCCAGGAGAGAGCCTCGATTCTGCGGTTTCGTACGCGTCGATCAAATCAGAGAGAACGTGCGCATAACGAACGATCGACTCGCGGAGTCGATAAGACATCCAGTACACTTTTTCGATATCCCCTGAAGAGTCTTCAGGCTTCCCTTCCGAAGGATTCTCCCCGCCGACTTTAATATTTAGCGAGACGAGTTGGTCTCGCCAGTGTTCGGGGGGTTCACCATACCTGATGCCCCGCCCAACTCGATCCGCGAGCTTCTCAAAGAGATCGGCCCACTCGTGCTGGAGCTGTGTGCGGAGCTGAATCTCCACAGGAGCTCCGTCTATGTAGACGATGATGTGCAGGGCGCGGTACCCGTAGCTAGGGCGCGTGCGTCGATCGACTAACTTGGGGAGAGGATTCCCATATTTTGCGAATAGAAGCATGAGGTCTTCGGTAAGTCCGTCTTGCTCTGTACGGTCACAATCTCTGACAATACGCATGCCCGCGAGATCCTGCATGCCCTTCAAACTTGACCCGCCATGACGGCGCACCTTGTCGAGAATCGTGCCGGTCGTCTTGATCCGGGAAGTCGGCTCGTGTCCCAAGGTTGTCGCGTACCAAGTCAACCGCAATAGCAAGAGCCTCATCATAGGCGAACAGTAACCCCTGCAAGCTTTTGATGCCACCGGAAGCAGGCGGCGAGCACTTCACTAGTCGCTTACCAAGAGCTTCCATTGCTGATTTCGTTAGTGGCAACGCCATGGTTCATCTTACCGTCTGCTCAGCGATCAGCCCGCGCAGCCAGGCAATCACGGCGATCCCTCCACCAGCCGGGCTGGTTGGAGCCAAGCCGAGGTGACCGATGCTGCATCGGCCCTGCAGGCGGTGGCAAAGCTGGTCCAAGGCAAGGAAATCGTCCGAGTAGTGGTCGCACCAGAAAAGATCGTGAATTTCGTCGTCCGGTAAGAGGCCGGGAACGCCCGTGAGTGATGAGGACAGCCGGGTTCGACACGTTGTCCTGCGACTGCTCGAGGCCGACACACGGGAAGTCTGCTGCCAAAGCCGCTGACCCCTCACCAGGCCCGGGTGCCGGGGCCACCCTTGAAGGGGCCGACGATGTCGGTGGTGATCCAGCCGCCGTAGAGCTCGCCCGGCTGCGGTGTCACCGGCTCCCCGTCCAGGGTCACGTCGTCCAACCCGCCCGCGTAGAGGGCAACTCGATCGGTGAGTTGCGGGTAGCGCAGGCCGGGCTGCGGGTACCACCAGCCGACCTCGCGCAGCGGCGCGACGCCGGGCACCGCCAGATTGACGTAACACGCCTCGCCCTTCCACTCGCACATCGTGAGTCGTGGCGAAGGCAGGAGCGGCACCCGGAACTCCGAGCGCGGCAGGTAGTAGGTGGGCGGGTGGGACGTCTCCAGCACGCGCACCACGTCGTCGGTGTCAAGCACGAGTGTCCCGCCGTGCACGATCCGGGCGTGGCGGGACACCCGCTCGGCCCGGGGCGGGCGCGGGTAGTCCCACACCGACTCCTGACCCGGGCCGATCGGGTGCACGCCGGGGGGGCGATACCACTGCTGAGCTGTGCGTTTCCATCTCATCGCTGGCCAACCTCTCGCACTGTTTGGCGTCGTCCCGTGCCCCCACTGTGCCCCAGCAGAGATCATCTAACCCGCGCACCACCTACCGGCCTGGCAGCAGATGGCCCCAGTCGACTGCCCCGTGCGCGGTGCAGCCACACACCAGCTCCAGGGCCTTGCACGGACCCGGAGGTCCGACCCATGAGCAACGATCCCATCCCCGCCTGGCAGCGTGACCGGCCGGCGCTACTGCTCGACGCGCTGGAGAACGTCGCGGCGCGGACCCAGTGTCCAGGTCGCGCCGGAGGTCGGAGGCTACGCGGGCGGGCCCCGGTGGTGTAGCCCGTCCGGGTGGCGTCCGCGCTGGCGGACACCACGGGATTAATTACCTTCACTAGGAAATGCAGGCGTACTACGCCAGATCCAGCGGCCAGGGGTGTGTGGCGTAGCCTTGCGCCACCTCTTCGCCGAGGTTCACGCCCCGGGGCATCGGCGAGAGGACCCGGCGAAGAGAGGGTTGTCGTGGACGTGGGGGACGCGCGGACGATCGGTGCCCGGCTGCGCCAGATTCGCAATTCCCGGAAGAAGTCGCTGCGGGTGGTTGCCGGGCTGGCCGGGATATCGAAGTCGCGTCTGTCTGAGATCGAACGCGGTGAATCCGCCCTGGAGAGCATCTCGGAGATCGTGGCCTTGGCCGACGTACTCCAGATCGCCCCGAGCGAGCTGA
>JBOHFY010000094.1:0-5369 GCA_050699895.1 Pseudonocardiaceae bacterium | reverse complement strand
GGGAAGGAGTAGCGAACATGACACATCGGACCCTCCAGCCGACGCCCACCGGCCGCGCTCCGGACGCGGCCGAGCAGCCCGCGGCGCGCAGTGCCGGCGTCCGCGTCACCCAGCTTGTCCAGGTCTTCGAGCGTGACCGCCCACCGGTGCTCGACCGGGTCGACCTGGACGTCGGGCCCGGCGAGTTCGTCTGCCTGCTCGGCGCCTCCGGATGCGGGAAATCCACCCTGCTCTCGCTCATCGCCGGCCTGGGCACACCCACCTCCGGAAGCATCGAGGTCACGGTGGGCGCCGCGGCGCTGATGTTTCAGGAGCCTGCTCTGCTGCCGTGGTTGACCGCGGCCGGCAACGTCGAGCTGGCGCTCCAGGCGCGCGGGGTGGGCCGGCGCGAGCGCCGCGCCGAAGCCGAGCGGCTGCTCACGCTGGTGAACCTCGCCGGGCAGGGCCGCAAGCGGGTGCATGAGCTCTCGGGGGGGATGCGCCAGCGGGTGGCGCTGGCCCGCGCGCTGGCGCAGGACAGCCAGTTGCTGCTGATGGACGAGCCATTCGCCGCGCTCGACGCCATCACCCGCGACGCGCTGCACGAGGAGCTCATCCGGCTGTGGTCGGCGAGAGGGCTGTCCATCATCTTCGTCACGCACAACGTGCGCGAGGCCGTCCGGCTGGGGCAGCGGGTCTTGCTGATGAGCTCCCGGCCCGGTCGGATCGTCCGGGAGTGGCGCCTTGGGCTGAGCCAGCCCAGGGCGATCGAGTCCCCGGGCGTGAGCGCCCTGGCCACCGAGATCACCCACCACCTCCGAGCGGAGATCAGCCGCCATGGCCGTTGACGACAAGACCCTGACGGTCGAGGACAGCCGGGCCTTCGAGGCCGGGCTGGATGCCTTGGAGACGCCCGCGTTGCCACCCCGGCCCGGGCCTGGGGCGGTGTTCCTGCGATCGGTGCTGCCGCCGCTCGTCGCGGTGGTGGCGTTCATCGGGCTCTGGCAGCTGGCCTACAGCGTCGAGCTCAGACCGAGCTATGCCCTGCCCAGCCCGCGTGACGTGCTGGCGACCTTCGGGCAGATGGTGCGTGACGGCCGGGCCGCCGATGCCATCTCGATCAGCGTGTCCCGGGGGGTCTTGGGGTTCCTGGCGTCCGTGGTGGTGGGCACCGTGCTCGGGCTGGCGATGTGGCGAAGCCGGTGGTTACGGGCCGCTCTCGGCCCGTTCGTCAGCGGGCTGCAGAGCTTGCCGTCAGTGGCGTGGGTCCCGGCGGCGATCATCTGGTTCGGCCTGTCCGACGCCGCGATTTACGCGGTGGTGCTGCTCGGCGCCGTCCCGTCTATCGCCACTGGGCTGCTTGCCGGGTTCGATCAGGTACCGCCGTTGCTCGACAAGGTCGGCAGGGTGCTGGGGCTGGGCACCGCCGGCCGGATTCGGCACGTGCTGCTGCCGGCGGCGCTACCGGGATACCTGGCCGGTCTCAAGCAAGGCTGGGCGTTCTCGTGGCGATCGCTGATGGCCGCCGAGCTCATCGCCTACTCGCCCGTGCTGGGTATCGGACTCGGGCAGCAGCTCAACATCGGGCGGGAACTGAACGCGATGGACCTCGTGATCGCCTCGATCATCCTGATCCTGGTGGTCGGAGTCGCCATTGAGCTCCTCGTGTTCGCTCCCCTAGAGCGTCGAGTCCGCCGAGCCCGAGGCCTCACCGTCACCCACACCCGCTGACCGCACGCGTCGAATGCCTGCGGCTGCTCGTCCGACATTATTTGCATCCTCGCAGACAATGGCCGTTACCTCGATGAAAAGCAGGTGGCTATGCCCTGGGCTCAGTCCGCGCAGCTCTTGGTGATCTTCTCGATCTCGGCGTCGATATCGACAAACATGCCCTCACTGCCCAGCGGGACGACGTCGATAGTGGCCTCGACGAATTCCCGCAGTAGGTCGCGGTCCACCTCCAGCACGGCGTGCCCGTCGGGTGAACGGATCTCGACCAGGATCACTTCCCATTCGCCCATCGTGGCCGGGCGCACCCGCACGTCACCGATCCCGGCGGGAGCGCGCAGCCCCACCACGAGCAGATCACGGGCCAGCACCCAGTCGACGAAGCGATTGCCGCGGGTTTGGATCTCGACGGTCACCGCGAAGGGATCGTCAGTGGAGTAGGTCCAGCGGGTTACCACGGGTGCCGCGGCTTCGTGCAGCAGCGCGAACATGTCGTGGGCAACCGCCTCACCGCTGTAGCTGGTCATCATGGGCCGCCTCTCCGGGCTGGTTCGGGCTTGATACGCGCCGAGCCGATGTCGCTCGTCAGGTGATCAGTGGGAGTTGATGTGTTCACTAAAGACATCGCCGAAGGGGTCCTCTACGTACCACTGGACCCCCACATTCACTCCAAGTGATGTACCTGGGTACGGCGTACGGGTCACAGGCCCAGTGACCGGCCGATTACTTCCTTCATGATCTCGGTGGTGCCGCCGTAGATCCTGGTGACGCGAGCGTCGGCGAAGGCCCGGGCGATGGGGTGCTCCCGCATGTAGCCGTAGCC
This sequence comes from Pseudonocardiaceae bacterium, assembly GCA_050699895.1. Taxonomy (GTDB): domain Bacteria; phylum Actinomycetota; class Actinomycetes; order Mycobacteriales; family Pseudonocardiaceae. Next base: position 2,839 of record JBOHFY010000094.1, on the reverse strand, counting down.
GCCGTGCAGCTGCAGGCAGGCGTCGAGCACCCGGCCTTGCAGCTCGGTGCACCACCACTTGGCCTTGGCGGCGTCGGCGGCGGTCAGCTCGCCGTCGTTCAGGGCCTCGATGCAGCGGTCGGTGAAGGTCTGCGCGATGTCGATCTCGGTGGCCATCTCGGCCAGCCGGAACCTGGTGTGCTGGAACGATCCGATCGGCTGGCCGAATGCCGTGCGGTCCTTGACGTAGGCCAGCGTCAGCTCCAGCGCCGCCCGCGCGCCGGCCACCGCGCAGACGGCCATCGACAGCCGCTCCTGAGGCAGCCGATCCACCAGGTGGGCGAATCCGGCGCCGTCCGTGCCGAGCAGGTTGGTGACCGGCACGTGGACGTCACGGAAGAACAGCTCGGCGGTGTCTTGGGCGTGCTGCCCCAGCTTGGCGAGAGCGCGACCGCGCTCGAAGCCGTCCATCCCGCGCTCCACCACGAGTAGGCTCATCCCCTGATGGCGTTGCCGAGGGTCGGTCTTCACCGCCGTGATGACCAGATCGGCGTTGATGCCGTTGCTGATGAACGTCTTCGAGCCGTTGAGCAGGTAATGGTCAGACCGGAACACCGCGGTGGTGGCCATGCCCGCCAGGTCCGAGCCCATCCCTGGCTCGGTCATCGCGATGGCCGTGATCAGCTCTCCGGAGGCGATCCCCGGCAGCCACCGCCGCCGCTGCTCCTCGGTGGCCAGGTCCAGGAAGTAGGGCAGGCAGATGTCGTTGTGCAGGGTCAGCCCGAGCCCGGCGCCCCCCGCCCCGGCGGCCATGATCTCCTCGCCCAGCACCGCGTTGAACCGGAAGTCCGACACCCCGCCGCCACCGAGCTCCTCCGGGATCGCCATGCCGAGAAAACCGGCCGCCCCGGCGGTGGTGAACAGCTCCCGGGGCACGATGCCCTCGGCGTCCCAAGCTTGCAGGTGCGGGGTGACCTTCTTGCCCATGAAGGCGCGAACGCTCTCCCGGAAGGCCTCATGCTCAGCTTCGAACAACCGACGGCGCATGCGTCGATAGTCCCCCTGATTCGCCTCCCGCCGCCGCGACGCCCGACCGCCGTGCCTATCGTGATGCCCCGGCACCACCCCGTTTGATCACTTAGTGCACGCGCTTGCCCCACCCACAGGTGTCACCAGCGCGTCACTGGGAGTCACTTGTGGGTGAATGCCACGTGCGTGTCAGGTACGAAGAGTTGTATTCTCTGCACTTCGGAGATGGACTCCAGCATAAGAGGTGATGCACGGTGGATCTACTCACCGACGCTGGACGAGGTTGGCTCGCGGACGCGGCGCCCGGCGACACCGGGCTGGTGCACGAGGTGTTGTTCTACCGTGACGCGCGGGACTACGCCATCGGTATCGCGCGGTTCCTCCACGAGGGGTTTGAGCCGGCGCTGGTCGCGGTGCCAGGTTCCCGCCTTGACGTGCTGCGATCGGTGCTGGGCCCCGACCGCGGGGGTGTGCGGTTCGTGGACATGACCGAGGCGGGCCGTAACCCTGGCCGGATCAGCCCCGCTGTGCTCTACGCGTTCGCCCAGGCGCATCCGGGGCGCCGGGTCCGCATCGTCACCGAACCGATCTGGCCGGGGCGTTCCGCTGCGGAGCACCGCGCCGTGGTGCAGCACGAGGCCCTCGTCAACATCGCCCTGGCCGACCACGAGGCGACCATCCTGTGCCCGTACGACTGCCATGGGCTGGGCGCCACCGCCTTGGCGCAGGTTCGGCAGACCCATCCGGTGCTGCTCGAGGGGTCGCGGCGGGAGCTCAGCGCCGATTACGGAGACCCTCGCGCCGTCGCCGACGAGAGCCTGCGGTTCTTGCCCGACCCTCCCGAGTGGTGGGGCGACATGCTGGTCTTCAGCTCCGCGGCTGACCTGCCAGGCATCCGGGAGTTCGTCGAGGGCCGGGCGCTGCGGGCTGGCCTGCGGGCCGATCGAGCGGCCGATCTGTGTCTGGCGGTCGCTGAGGTCGCCACCAACACGCTGGTGCACACCCATTCGGCGGGTGTCCTGACGCTGTGGCAAGACTCGCAGACCGGCAGCGTGGTCTGCGAGATCAGCGACAGTGGCCAGCTGCGTGACCGGTTGGTCGGCCGGATCCCGCCGCACCAGTCCGAGCAGCATGGACGCGGATTGATCATGGTCAACGAGCTCTGCGACCTGGTGGAGATACCCACCGGCAGGATCGGCGCCGGCACCACGGTCCGGCTGCACATGGCGCTGCGGTAAGACACCTGCGGTAGCCCAACGTCAGGCTCCGAGTGCTTCGTCCAGCTTTGCCCGCCATGGGGCATGGGGCATGGGGCGAGTGTCGAAGACGTTCCCGCAGGTCGAGCCGATCATTGACCTCGGCGAGGAAGTCAGGCGAGAGCCTTGACCTGTGCGCTGGCACGGCTTCGGGGTCGTAGCGCTCGAACCATGCCTCGACCTCGGACCAGCTCCAGAGCGGGTTCGATGAACGCTGGCGGACTGCGGGGGCGGGGAAGTCTCCGGGACCACGCTCGCCACGTGCCAGCAGAGCAACGCTCTGCCGACTGCGGCCGACCCGCTCCGCGATCTCGCTGGCGGTCAGCCAGTCGTCGTCGGTCTGGACCCGGAGCACCCGAGCGCCGATGCCGGCACGCTCGACGTCGATGATGGCGGAGATCACGGCATCCTGCTCGGTCGGTGCTGCACGGTCGAAGAAGCCCAGGACCGTGCCGTCTGGCTCCACGGAGAACGAGCCGTCGTCGCAGCCGGCCTCGGAACGTCGCTGGCGCTTCTATCGGGCACGGACTTTCGCCGAGCTCGGCAAGTTTGACGAAGCCTGGGAAGCGCAGGAC
>JBOHFY010000093.1:0-1745 GCA_050699895.1 Pseudonocardiaceae bacterium | reverse complement strand
GCCGATCAAGGCGCTGGTGTCGGAGAAGTTCTTCGCCGCGTGCGACGTTTTCGGGGCCGAGAAGGTCGGGATGCTGACCGGTGACTCCAGTGTCAACCCCGGGGCGCCCATCATCTGCGCCACCGCGGAGGTGCTGGCCAACATGGCGCTGCGCGGCGGGCCGGCTCCTGATGTCGGTCTGGTCGTGATGGATGAGTTCCACTTCTACGCCGACCCCGATCGCGGCTGGGCATGGCAGGTGCCGCTGCTCGAGCTGACGAGGGCCCAGTTCCTGCTGATGTCCGCGACGCTGGGTGAGGTCACCCGCTTCGAGCGGGATCTGACCCGGCGCACCGGCCGCCCCACCTCGGTGGTTCGCTCCGCGCAGCGGCCGGTTCCGCTGCATTTCCGGTACGTGACCACACCACTGCACGAGACGCTGGAGGAACTGCTGGCCACCAAGGCGGCGCCGGTCTATGTGGTGCACTTCACCCAAGCTGCGGCCGCCGAGCAGGCCCAGGCGCTGACCAGCATCAACGTTTGCAGCCGCGCGGAGAAGGACGCCATCGCCGAGCTGATCGGCGGGTTCCGGTTCACCGCAGGTTTTGGACGAACACTGTCCCGCCTGGTGCGCCACGGGATCGGAGTGCACCACGCCGGGATGCTGCCGAAGTATCGCCGGCTCGTCGAGCGGCTCGCCCAGGCCGGCCTACTGAAGATCATCTGTGGTACCGACACCCTCGGTGTGGGGATCAACGTGCCGATCCGCACGGTGCTGCTCACCGCGCTGGGCAAGTACGACGGAACCCGCACCCGCCAGCTCACCGCGCGGGAGTTCCACCAGATAGCCGGCCGGGCCGGGCGAGCCGGCTACGACACCGCCGGCGATGTCGTCGCGCAGGCCCCCGAGTACGTGGTGGACAACGCCAAAGCGGTGGCCAAGGCGGGAGACGATCCCCGCAAGCTTCGCAGGATCGTGCGCAAGAAGCCTCCCGAGGGATCGGTGTCCTGGAGTGACCGCACCTTCGACCGGCTGATCGCGGCCGAGCCGGAACCGCTGACATCCAGCTTCGCGGTCAGCCACGCGATGTTGCTCAACGTCGTCAACCGGCCCGGCGACGCCTTCGCGGTCATGCGCCACCTGCTCACCGACACCCACGAAGACCGCCCCGCGCAGCGCCGGCACATCCGAGCGGCCATCGCGATCTACCGCGCGTTGCTGGCCGCTGGCGTCGTCGAGCGGCTTGCGGTGCCTGACGCTGACGGCCGCACCGTGCGGCTCACCGGGGATCTACAGCTTGACTTCGCGCTCAACCAGGCGCTGTCCCCCTTCGCGCTGGCCGCGATCGAGCTGCTCGACCCGGAGTCGGTCGACTACCCGCTGGACGTGCTGTCGGTGCTCGAGGCCACCCTGGAGGATCCCCGGCAGATACTGGGTGCGCAGCTGTCCAAGGCCAAGGGAGAGGCCGTGGCGGCGATGAAAGCCGAGGGCATCGAGTACGAGGAGCGGATGCGGCTGCTCGAGGACGTCAGTTACCCCATGCCGCTGGCTGAGCTGCTCGACGCCGCGTTCGAGACCTACCGGCGGGGCCACCCGTGGGTGGCCGACCACCCGCTGTCACCCAAGTCGGTGGCCCGTGACCTGGCCGAGCGGGCCATGACGTTCACCGAGTACGTCGGGTTCTACGGCCTGGCCCGCTCGGAGGGCCTGGTGCTGCGCTACCTCGCCGACGCCTACCAGGCGCTGCGCCGCACGGTGCCGGCGG
>JBOHFY010000092.1:0-4789 GCA_050699895.1 Pseudonocardiaceae bacterium | reverse complement strand
CTGTCAGGGTGGTCTCGGCGGACCTCCGGAGGGGGCCTCGGTGCCCGCTGCTGCGACTAGCCGCAGCCGAAGAGCATCACTTCATCACTCGCCCGTCGCCTTGGCGATGATCTCCTTGGACACGTTGGACGGGACCTCGGCATAGGAGTCGAACTGCATGGTGTAGTTCGCCCGCCCCTGGGTCCGCGACCGCAGGTCGCCGACGTATCCGAACATCTCCGACAGCGGCACTAACGCTTTGATGACGCGGGAGCCGCTGCGCTCCTCCATCTGCTGGATGTGGCCCCGCCGAGAATTGAGGTCGCCGATGACATCGCCCATGTAGTCCTCGGGCGTGGTCACCTCGACCGCCATCATCGGCTCCAGGATCACCGGACCAGCCTTGCGCGCCGCCTCTTTGAAAGCCATCGAGCCGGCGATCTTGAAGGCCATCTCAGAGGAGTCCACCTCGTGGTACGCGCCGTCCAGCAAGGTGACCTTCAGACCGACCAATGGATAGCCCGCGAGGATGCCGTACTGCATGGCGTCCTGCGCGCCGGCATCCACCGACGGGATGTACTCCCGGGGGATCCGCCCGCCGGAGACCTTGTTGTCAAACTCGTAGAGCGCGCCATCAGTGGTCCGCAGCGGCTCCAACTTGATGATCACGCGAGCGAACTGGCCGGACCCACCTGTCTGCTTGCGGTGGGTGTACTCCAGCTTGTCCACCGTCTTGCGGATCGTCTCCCGGTAGGCCACCTGCGGCTTGCCGATGTTCGCCTCGACCTTGTAGTCGCTGCGCATCCGGTTCACCAGCACCTCAAGGTGCAGCTCACCCATCCCAGCGATGATCGTCTGGCCGGTTTCGTCATCTTGCTTGACCTGGAAGGTGGGATCCTCTTCGGCCAACTTCTGGATGGCGATACCCAGCTTCTCCTGGTCACTCTTGGTCTTGGGCTCGATGGCGACCTGAATGACCGGTTCTGGGAAGGTCATCGACTCCAGGATGATCGGTGCCTGCGGGTCGCACAGCGTTTCACCGGTGGTGGTCTCCTTCAGGCCGATCACCGCGTAGATGTGCCCCGCTCGGGCGTCATCGACAGGGTTCTCCTTGTTGGAGTGCATCTGGAACATCTTGCCGATGCGTTCCTTGCGCTCCTTGGTCGAGTTGATCACCTGTGAGCCTGCGGGGATCCGGCCGGAGTAGACCCGGATGTAGGTCAGCTTTCCGAAGAACGAGTGCGCAGCGATCTTGAAGGCCAACGCGGAGAACGGGTCGTCGATCGAGGGTCTCCGGGTGGCTGACGTGCCGTCGGGCAGTAGACCCACCACCGGCGGCACGTCCAGCGGCGAGGGCAAGTAGTCGATCACCGCGTCCAGCATCGGCTGCACGCCTTTGTTCTTGAAAGCCGAGCCGCACAGCACCGGGTACACCTGGCTGCGCACAGTGAGCTTGCGGATGCCGGCCTTGATCTGCGCCGTGCTGAGCTCCTGACCGGCGAGATAGAGCTCCATGAGCTCGTCGTCAGCCTCGGCGACGGCCTCGACCAGTTTCTCCCGGTACTCGTTCGCTCTCTCGACCAGGCTCGCCGGGATCTCCTCGACGGTATAGTCCTCGCCCTTCTGCACCTCGCCGCGCCAGGTCAACGCCCGCATGCCGACCAGATCAACGACACCTTCGAAGTCGGACTCCGAACCGATCGGTAGCTGGATGACCAGGGGGTTGGCTCCGAGCCGTTCGCGGATGGTCCGCACCGTGAAGTAGAAGTCCGCGCCCAGCTTGTCCATCTTGTTGACGAAACAGAGGCGTGGGACGTCGTACTTGTCGGCTTGCCGCCACACCGTCTCGGACTGAGGCTCGACACCCTCTTTGCCGTCGAAGACCGCAACGGCACCGTCGAGTACCCGTAGGTTCCGTTCCACTTCGACGGTGAAGTCGACGTGACCCGGGGTATCGATGATGTTGAGCTGATAGTCCTTCCAGAAGACGGTCGTCGCGGCGGAGGTGATGGTGATGCCCCGCTTCTGCTCCTCTTCCATCCAGTCCATCGTGGCGGCGCCGTCGTGCACCTCGCCGATCTTGTAGTTGATCCCGGTGTAGAACAGGACCCGCTCGGTCGTAGTGGTCTTGCCGGCGTCGATATGCGCCATGATCCCGATGTTGCGGACCCTGGCGAGATCGGTCAGCACTTCACGTGCCACGAGAATTCATCCCTAGCTGTCTTGAGAGTGGTTCGTCACCAGCGATAGTGCGCGAAGGCCTTGTTCGACTCGGCCATCTTGTGGGTGTCTTCACGGCGTTTCACGCTCGCCCCGAGGCCGTTGCTGGCGTCGAGCAGTTCATTCATCAGGCGATCGATCATGGTCTTCTCCCGTCGCTGCCGGGAAAAAGTGATCAGCCAGCGAAGCGCGAGCGTCGTGGAGCGCACCGGGCGCACCTCGACCGGGACCTGGTAAGTAGCGCCACCGACGCGGCGGCTCTTCACCTCAATGGCGGGCTTGACGTTGTCCAGCGCGCGCTTGAGGGTTACCACCGGGTCGGTACCAGTCTTGTCCCGACAGCCCTCCAAGGCTTGATACACGATCTTCTCGGCTACCGAGCGCTTGCCCCGCACGAGGACCTTGTTGACGAGCTGAGTGACTACCGGGGACCCGTAGACCGGGTCGGAGTGCAGCGGCCGCTTCGGAGCCGGACCCTTGCGAGGCATCAGCTTCTCTCCTTCTTCGCGCCGTAGCGGCTGCGAGCCTGCTTGCGGCCCTTCACGCCCTGGGTGTCCAGCGACCCGCGAATAATCTTGTACCGGACACCGGGAAGATCCTTCACCCGACCACCACGCACCAGGACGATGGAGTGCTCCTGGAGGTTGTGACCCTCGCCCGGAATGTAAGCCGTCACCTCGACCTGGCTGGTCAGGCGCACCCGGGCGACCTTACGCAACGCCGAGTTCGGCTTCTTCGGGGTTGTCGTGTAGACGCGGGTGCACACTCCGCGCCGCTGCGGACTCCCCTTCAGCGCTGCAGTCTTGGTCTTCGCGAGCTTGTCCTCGCGGCCCTTGCGGACCAGCTGCTGGATGGTAGGCAATGGACCAGCTTTCTTCGTCTTCTGGGCTTGCTGTCGTGGTCAGGTGGTGCTGCGTCAGGTAGTGCTACCCGGCCACCGAGGTGCTGCGCGGCCGGTCACTCCGTATCCCGCAGTCGGGCGTGTCGCCGTGAGCCCAGCCGCTCGGTCGGGTAAAACCCTTACGGGAGCTGGGCGGCACCGGCGGCAGATCCGGAGGTGGAAGCTCTTACCGAGCCCACACCGCCAGTGGTGCACCGTCAACAGGCATACAGAGCGGCCCGACCGGAGTCGGGACCGGAGACTAGGATACCTGGGGCATTCGCCGGGGGTCAAAACGGGGTCAGGACGAGGAGGAGGTGCGCCGATGCCGGGTCCGCTGGTCGCGGTGCGGGTGATCGAGCTGGCCGGGATTGGCCCAGTCCCCCATGCGGCGATGCTGCTGGCGGATCTGGGAGCCGACGTGGTGCGGATCGAACGACCCTCCGGGGGCCTGCGGCTCGTCCCCAGCACCGATGACCAGATGCTTCGCGGCCGGCGCTCGGTGATGTGTGACCTGAAGAGCCCCTCCGGTCGGGAAACCCTGCTGCGGCTGGTGGAACGGGCCGATGTACTGATCGAGGGCTTGCGCCCCGGTGTCACTGAGCGACTGGGTGTCGGCCCGGCCGACTGCCACGCTCGCAACCAGCTGCTGGTGTACGCGCGGATGACGGGATGGGGACAGGACGGCCCGCTAGCCGACCGCGCCGGGCACGACATCAACTATCTCGCGCTGTCTGGCGTGCTGCACGCCGTCGGGAACGCCGGAGGCAAGCCGGTGCCGCCGCTGAACCTGGTCGGAGACTTCGGCGGTGGCTCGATGTTCCTGGTGGCCGGAGTGCTGGCCGCGCTGTGGGAACGGGAACGCTCCGGTGCCGGTCAGGTCGTCGACGCCGCCATGGTGGACGGGGTCAGCGTGCTGGCCCAGATGTTCTGGTCACTGCGCGCCCCCGGGTTGTGGAGCGAGGCGCGGGGCACCAACCTGCTCGACTCGGGAGCTCCGTTCTACGACACCTACGCCTGCTCCGATGGCCGCTACATCGCCGTCGGAGCGCTGGAACCGCAGTTCTACGCCGCACTGCTGGAGGGCCTCGGGCTCACCGAGGCGGACCTGCCCGGGCAGCTGGACCAGACGGGATGGCCAGTATTGCGCCAGCACTTCACCGCGGTATTCGCCAGCCGTACTCGCGACGACTGGGCGGCGCTGTTCGAGAACACCGATGCCTGCGTGACCCCAGTGCTTTCGTTCAGTGAGGTGCCCGCGCACCCGCACATCGCCGCGCGCAACACCGTCGTCACTCTCAGCGGGATCCCCCAGGCCGCCCCCGCACCCCGGTTCTCCCGCACCCGCCCCGCCCACCCAACACCCCCACCAACCCCCGGCGCAGACACCGCCGACGTCCTCGCCGACTGGGGCGTTACACCCGCTGGCCCGCATTCAGCGGGCTGAGCGGGGTTATCGAGACCTGATAACCCCGCTGCGCCCGCTGAATGCGGATAGTCGCGGGTCAGCGGTAGTCGCGGCCGACGCCGAAGTCGTAGTCGTCTAGGGGGACGGCTGCTCCGGTTGCGGTGGTACCGAACACTTCTGGCGAGTAGTAGCCCTCGTCGTAGGATGGGACCGCGTAGGCTGCGGCCCGGGCCTCCTCGGTCGGCTGCACCTCGATGTTGCGGTACCGGTTGATCTCGGTGCCGGCCGGGATCAACTTACCG
>JBOHFY010000091.1:0-2681 GCA_050699895.1 Pseudonocardiaceae bacterium | reverse complement strand
CGGCAGCGTGGCGCCGCGGTGGCCGCCGAGGTGGAGCGGGCCGGGGAGTTCGCGCTCAGCCGCATTGAGGTATCGCTGCAGCGGGCCTCGGCGGAGCGGGACGCGGTGGTCGTCGAGCGGGCGCGGTGGGAGCAGGGCCTGGCGCAGGTTCGGGCCCTGGTTCGCCAGCTCGCTGGGGAGCTGGACAAGCTCACCGACACCGTGCACCGCGACGAGCTGCTGCGGGCCGCTCAGCGGCTGCGCATTGAGCAGCTCGAGACCAAGATCTCCGACGACTTTGGCATCGGTCTCGATGACCTCATCGCGGAGTACGGGCCCACCGTCGCGGTGCCGCCCACAGCGGTCGAGGTGGCCGAACACGAGGTGGCTGTCGAACGTGGTGAGCAGGTCACCGCGCCGTTGCCGGCTCCCTACGACCGGGCCGTGCAGACCCGCCGCGCCCAGCGCGCCGAGCGCGATCTGACCCTGCTCGGCAAGGTCAACCCGCTGGCGTTGGAAGAGTTCGCCGCGCTCGAGGAGCGTTACAAGTTCCTGTCCACCCAGCTTGAAGACCTCAAGGCCACCCGGCGCGACCTGCTCACCGTCATCGCCGAGGTCGACGAGAAGATCCTTGAGGTCTTCACCGAGGCCTTTCATGACGTGGCGCGCGAGTTTGAGACCGTCTTCACCACGCTGTTCCCCGGAGGGGAGGGGAAATTGCTGCTCACCGAACCCGACAACATGCTCACCACCGGCATCGAGGTCGAGGCCCGCCCGCCCGGCAAGAAGGTCAAGCGGCTGTCGCTGCTGTCCGGCGGGGAGAAGTCGTTGACCGCGGTGGCCATGCTGGTCGCGATCTTCCGGGCCCGGCCCTCGCCGTTCTACGTGCTCGACGAGGTGGAAGCGGCACTGGACGAGACCAACTTGAACCGCCTCATCGCGCTGTTCGAGCTGCTGCGGGACCGTTCGCAGCTGATCGTGATCACACACCAGAAGGCGACAATGGAGGTTGCCGACGCGCTGTACGGGGTAACCATGCGTGGGGACGGCATCACCACGGTGATCTCGCAGCGGCTGCGCGGCGCCACCGACTCCGCCTAACGCGTCAGAAGGCGTCAGCGAGGGGGAGCCCGGTGTCATTACCGTTGACCATGTTGGATGAATCGCTCTTGTTCCTGCAGGAGTCGCGCGCGTCGTGGAACGTTGCGCTCGAGCTGGGCACTGACCATCGCCTGGATGAGGCCGAGCTCCGGCAGGCGGTGCTGACCTGCTGTCGGCGTCATCCACTGGCCCGCGCGCGGGTAGCACGGTCACTGCGGGGCGAGACCTCCTACCGGTGGGACGTCGCCGATGAGGTGGATCTGGATCCACTCCGGGTAGTGGACTGCCCGGACAGCGCGGCGCTGAGCCGGTTGCGAACGGAGCTGTACACCCCGCCCATCGCTCTGGACACCACCCCGGGGTTTCGCGTCGTCCTGGCCCGGCGGCCCGGCGGGGATCTGCTGCTGCTGTCGGCCAGTCACATCCTCGCCGACGGAGTCGGTACCCTGCGCCTGATGCAGACCATCGTCCGGGCCTACCGGGGTGAGCCGGACCCGCCGGATCCTCTGCCGCTTGCCCAGGCCCGCGACCTCGATTCGTCGCTGGCTCCCAGGACCCGGCGCGAGAAGTGGGCGCGGCGGCTGGAAGGACCTCGGCGAATCCGCGAGGCGCTCGACCCGCCGAGCCGGATCGCGGTCGTCGGCGGCACCGACCGCGAGGGTTTCGGATTCGCCTTCCGTACCTTTGACCTCGGCGAGACCACCACGCCGGAGCTCGTGCGGCGGGCCCCCGGCACAACGGTCAACGACGTCCTGGTCGCCGCGCTGCACGTCACCGTGCAAGCCTGGAACTCCAAGCACGACGCCCCGACCGGACGGGTCGGGGTCATGATGCCGGTCAATGTCCGACCCGCTGATCGCTTGTGGGACGTCGTCAGTAACCTCACCTCAAACGTCACTGTCTCCACTGCCTTGGGTGACCGGGTGGACCTGGCCACCGCGACCGCCGCAGTGGCGAAACAGACCTATCGGAGGCGACGAAACGACCGCGCCTATGGCTTGTATGACCTTCTCGACGTCATCAAGAAAGCGCCCCTGCCGGTCAAGCGCGCGGTGCCAAAGCTGATACACCTGACCGGTGATCGGTTCGTTGACACCGCGATGCTGTCAAATCTGGGCCGCATTCCCGAGCCACCCACCTTCGCCGCCAAGCCCGATTCTGGGCCACCGGAGCTGTGGTTCTCCCCGCCGTGCGACCCCGCCTGCAGCGTCTCCGTGGGCGTCGCCACCAGCGGAGTGCGACTCTCACTGGTCACCCGTTACCGCTATCAACAATTCGGCGCCGACGCTGCGGAAGAATTCACCGATCTGCTGATAGCCCAGGTGCGAAGTCCACGCTGAGTCGGTGGGCCCGTCCTCAGCACACCGGTCTACGAAATCGGCGAGACTGCGGGGCTCAGGGCGGTCTCTTCGGCCAGTTGGTCCTGCAGCGTCGCGTGCCGGAACTGGTATACAGCTCCGGCGGTCCGCAGCACTTTTATGGAGCTGCTGCCGTTCTCGTGGGTCGGTTTCATGATTGTCTTGGTAGTGGTGGGCAGAGTTCGCCGTGGGTGGGGGTGGTCATGGTGATGAGTGTGTTGGCGCCGCGGTAGCCGTAGGCGC
>JBOHFY010000090.1:0-8691 GCA_050699895.1 Pseudonocardiaceae bacterium | reverse complement strand
GGCGATGCGAGTGATAACTCGCATCGCCACTCACACGGAGCCGTTAGGCTCCTCGGAGGATTCGCACCGCGATGGGAAGGGGGATCCGGCTCCCATGCCGACCTGGGCGTCCGCGCACCAGCCGCAGCCACCCCCACTGGACCGGCACGGCCCGGCCCGGGTGGTGGCGATCTGTAACCAGAAGGGCGGTGTCGGCAAGACCACTTCGACGATCAACCTCGGGGCCGCGCTCACCGAGTACGGCCGGCGGGTCCTGCTGGTTGATTTCGACCCGCAGGGCGCGCTTTCGGTGGGGCTCGGGGTGGCCTCGCACCATCTTGACCGCACCATCTACGACTTGATTATGGAACAGGGTGTTCCGGTGGAGGAGGTCCTCCGGCCGACGTCGGTGCCAGGCATGGACCTGCTGCCCAGCAATATTGACCTGTCCGCCGCGGAAGTGCGACTGGTCACCGAGGTGGGTCGAGAGCAGACGCTGGGTCGGGTCCTGCGGCCGCTGCGGGCGCACTATGACTTCATCCTGGTGGACTGCCAGCCGTCGTTGGGTCTGCTCACCATCAATGCGCTGGCCTGCGCGGATGGCGTGCTGATCCCGCTGGAGTGCGAGTTCTTCAGCCTGCGCGGGGTGGCGCTGCTGATGGACACCATCGACAAGGTGCGCGAGCGACTCAACCCCGAGTTGGCGGTTACCGGCATCCTCGCCACAATGTATGACCCGCGCACCCTGCACGCCCGCGAGGTGATGGCCCGTGTGGTGGAGGCTTTCGGCGACACCGTGTTCGATGCCGTGATCGGCCGGACGGTCAGGTTCCCGGAGACCACCGTCGTCGGCGAGCCGATCACCCGGTGGGCACCGAAGTCCTCCGGCGCGAAGGCGTACCGCGCGCTGGCCCGCGAGGTGATCGCGCGATGAGACCCGCTTGCGGGGTCGAATCATCGGCTCCGGCCGCCGCTGCTCCATCCGGCCGCTTCACGGTGCGGTTGGCGAACTTCGAGGGCCCGTTTGACCTGCTGCTGCAGCTCATCTCACAGCAGCGGATGGACGTGACCGAGGTGGCCCTGCACGAGGTGACCGACGAGTTCATCGCCCACCTCCGGGTGCTGGGCGAGTCTTTCGACCTGGAGGAGACCACCGAGTTCCTGGTAGTCGCGGCGACCCTGCTGGACCTCAAGGCGGCCCGGTTACTGCCCAACGCCGACGTCGAGGATGAAGCTGATCTCGCGCTGCTGGAGGCGCGGGACCTGCTGTTCGCGCGGCTGCTGCAGTACCGGGCGTACAAGCAGGTCGCGGCGCTGTTCGCCGAGCTCGAATCGGTGGCGCTGCGCCGTTATCCGCGGTCGGTGGCGATCGAGGAGCGGTTTGCCGGTCTGCTGCCCGAGGTGTTGCTCGGCGTCGACGCGGCTCGGTTCGCCGAGACCGCGGCCGCGGTGTTCCGGCCCAAACCGCCGCCGCCGTCGGTGTCGCTGGAGCATCTGCATACCCCCCGGGTGTCGGTGCGGGAGCACACCGCTGTGCTGCGCGACTGGCTGGCCCGCGATGGCCAGGCGAGTTTCCGAGAACTGATCGCCGACTGTGGACACACCAGAGAGGTGGTCGCCCGCTTCCTGGCGTTGCTGGATCTGTACCGTGCCGCGGTGGTGGTCTTCGACCAGCCCGACCCACTGGGCGAGTTGTGGGTTCGGTGGACGGGTGGCCCTGTGCCGATCAGCGCTGGGCCGACTACTGCGGCAGCCGCGTCCGATCAGGACGAAGAAGAAGACGAGGACTACCGGTGAACGAAACCGCGCTCATGGAACCCTCCGCCGGAGCTGAGACGCTGCCGGCGTTGCTCGGTAATGATGAGTTTGACGCCGCCCTGGAAGCGCTGCTGCTGGTGGTGGACTCCCCGGCCGGCGAGGACGTGTTGGCCAGCGCACTGGAGCAGCCGGTGCCGCGGGTCCTTGAAGGGCTGCGACGGCTGCGGGATGGCTACTCCGACGCCGGCCGCGGCATCGACCTGCGTCAGGTGGCGCAGGGGTGGCGGTTGCACACCCGCGATGTGTACGCACCGTTCGTGGAGCGGTTGTTGCTGGACGGGCAGCGTGCCAGGCTCACCCGCGCCGCCCTGGAGACCCTAGCTGTGGTCGCCTACCGCCAGCCGGTCACCCGCTCGCGGGTCGCGGCGGTGCGCGGGGTGAACGTCGACGGGGTGATGCGCACGCTGCTGGCCCGGGGCCTGATCGAGGAGGTCGGGACCGACCCAGAGACCCACGGTGTGCTGTACGGCACGACTGAGCTGTTCCTGGAACGGCTCGGGCTCCGCGCGTTGGAGGACCTACCCCCGATCGCCCCGTTGCTACCCGATATCGACACTATCGACGATGTCCCACTCTGACGTGATGGAGCAGCCTGAGGTGTCCGCGCTGCCCCGGCTGCACAAGGTGCTCGCTCAGGCCGGGGTGGCTTCCCGGCGTGCCGCCGAGGAGATGATCGCCCGTGGCCGGGTCCAGGTCGACGGGGCTGTGGTGCGCGAGATGGGGGTGCGGGTCGACCCCGAGCACGCGGTCATCCATGTCGATGGCATGCCGTTGGAACTGCGTTCCGACGTCGAGCACCTGGCGCTGAACAAGCCCCGCGGCGTGCACTCCACGATGTCCGACGACCGTGGCCGGCCCTGTGTCGGCGACTACGTGGCCGACCGGGCCCAGCGCCTGTTCCACGTGGGCCGCCTCGACGCCGACACCGAGGGTCTGCTGCTGCTCACCAACGACGGGGAGCTTGCGCACCGGTTGATGCACCCTTCCTCCCGAGTACTCAAGACCTATCTGGCCGAGGTGCCCGGTCCGGTGCCTCGGTCGATAGGCCGGACCTTGCGCGCCGGAGTGGAGTTCGACGACGGCCCGGTGGCGGTCGATGGATTCCGCGTCGTGCAGGCTCTGCCTGGCAAGGCGCTGGTGGAGGTGGTGCTGCACGAGGGGCGCAAGCACATCGTGCGCCGGTTGCTCGCGGAGGTGGGGCACCCGGTGCTGCGGTTGGTGCGTACCGCGATCGCCGACGTCCGCCTCGGGGAGCAGCGCCCCGGCACGGTTCGGGTGCTGTCCCGTCCCGAGGTAGGCGCCCTCAACCGCGCGGTTGGCCGGTAGCCGCTCACTGGGGCCACAGCGTCGACGGAAACACAGCGTTGACGAAAGCTGCGGCGGGCAGAATGGGTTCGGTAGTGAGTCGGGAGGCTAGCCGGGTGCGGCAAGGCGACGGATTGCGGGGTGTCGTGGCGGTGGACGGGCCTGCCGGCACCGGGAAGTCCACCGTGACCCGCCGGCTGGCGGCGTCGCTGGGCGCGCGGTACCTGGATACCGGCGCGATGTATCGAGCCGCCGCGCTCGGCGTCCTGCGAGCGGGTGTCGACCCCGCCGAGCCCACTGCGGTGTCTGAGGTGGTGGCGCGGCGCCACATTGAGGTGGGTACTGACCCCGGTATCTCTCGCGTGTTGCTGGACGGCGAGGACGTCTCCCGGGAGATCCGTGGCCCGGCCGTGACCACTGCGGTCAGCCCGGTCGCCGCGGTGTCCCAGGTGCGTGAGCTGCTCGTCGCCCAGCAGCGCCGGATCATCTCCGACGTCATCGCCGCTGGCGGCGGAATCGTGGTAGAAGGGCGTGATATCGGCACTGTGGTGGTACCTGACGCCCCGCTGAAGGTCTTTCTCACCGCGACCGCGGCGCAGCGGGCGGCGCGTCGAGCGGCTCAGGAGGGTGTCGATGACGTGGTGGAGGTCCGCCGTGCCGTCGAGCGTCGTGACCGGTTCGATTCCACCCGGGCTACCTCGCCGATGCGCGCCGCCACCGACGCCGTCGAGCTGGATACCACCGTGCTAGACGTCGATGCCGTGCTGGGCATACTGCGCGAGCTGGCCGTTGCGCGGGGGCTGGTGGTGCTGGCGGCTCGAGGCCGGACGTGACATCTGGGCTGCCACCGGACGGCACGTGGCCGTGGTTGCAGGGCTTCACCCGCTGGATTGGGACGTGGTGCTTCTACGTGAGTTATCACCTGCGGGTCCAGCACCGGGAGCGGATCCCCTCGGCTGGGCCGATCGTGGTGGTGGCCAACCACAGCGCGATGGTTGACGGCCCGTTGTTGTACGGGCTGCTGGGACGGCGCAGCTCGTTCCTGGTCAAGCAGGAGCTGTTCCGAGGGCCGCTAGGGTGTGTACTGCCCCGGATCGGGCAGCTGGCGGTGCGCCGTGGCGAGGCCGACCGCGCGCCGCTGCTCGCCGCTGTCCGGCTGCTGCGTCATGGCGGGATGGTGGTGGTGTTCCCGGAAGGCACCCGCGGCGCGGGCGATGTGGCCAACGCGCGGCAGGGTGCCGCGTGGCTGGCCCAGGCCGGGGGGGCGAGAATACTGCCGGTGGCGATCCGCGGCACCCGTCGACCTCCGGGTAGCGACCGACGGTTCCGACCGCGGGTTGATGTCCTGATCGGAGAGCCGTTCTCGGCGCCTCCGGGCAAAGGGCGAGCGGTCGTGGTCGCGGCGACCAACGAGATGCGTGACCGGCTGGCCGCGTTGGTCACCGAGCTGGACGGGATCCGCAGCCTGGGCCAGCCAGGTGCGGCGCGAGCGGAGGGAGCGTGATGAGCAGTCTGGCGCCTGGCGACGGGACCTGGTCCGACGAGACCGAATGGTCGGCGCTGGATGATGCCACCGCACCCGATGCGCAGGCTGATGTGGCGCTCGAGCAGCCGGTGCTCGCCGTGGTGGGCCGCCCCAACGTGGGTAAGTCTACGCTGGTCAACCGGATCCTGGGGCGTCGTGAGGCGGTGGTGCAGGACGTGCCGGGGGTGACCCGGGATCGGGTGGCCTACGACGCGCTGTGGAATGGGCGCCGGTTCACCGTGGTGGACACCGGAGGGTGGCAGCCCGATGCGCGCGGTCTGCAGGCCGCGGTGGCCGAACAGGCGGAGCTCGCGATGCGCACCGCCGACGCGGTTCTGCTGGTGGTCGACGCCACGGTGGGAGCCACCGCGGCGGAAGAGGCGGTGGCCCGGGTGCTGCGCCGCTCGCCCACCCCGGTGGTGCTGGCCGCGACCAAGGTGGATGACGAGCGGGCGGTCGCCGATACCGCGGCGCTGTGGTTGTTGGGGTTGGGCGAGCCACACCCGGTGAGTGGGTTGCACGGCCGCGGTACCGGCGATCTGCTCGACGCCGTGTTGGAGGTGTTGCCCTCGGCACCGAGGGACCTTGATGCTCGCGCCGGGGGGCCGCGCCGGGTCGCGCTGGTCGGCAAGCCCAATGTGGGTAAGTCGAGCCTGCTCAATCGGTTGGTCGGCGAGCAACGCTCGGTGGTGCACGAGGTCGCCGGCACCACGGTGGACCCGGTGGACTCGCTGGTGGAGCTCGACGGCGAGCCGTGGCGGTTCGTGGACACCGCTGGCTTGCGTAGGCGGGTGCGGACCGCGAGTGGCACGGAGTACTTCGCCTCGCTGCGCACTCGGGCGGCCGTTGAGGCGGCCGAGGTGGTGGTAGTCCTCGTCGACGCCAGCGAGCCGATCACCGAGCAGGACCAGCGGGTGATCACTTCGGTGATGGAGTCCGGGCGGGCGCTGGTGCTGGCGTTCAACAAGTGGGACCTGGTTGACGACGACCGGCGCCACGAGCTGACCCGGGAATGGGATCGCGATCTGGCCCGGGTGCGCTGGGCGGAGCGGGTGAACATCTCCGCGCTCACCGGACGATCGGTCGGTAAAATCGCGCCCTTCCTGCGCACCGCCCTGGCGTCCTGGGACCGGCGAGTACCCACCGGGCAGCTCAACGCGTGGCTGTCCGAGGTGATCGCGGCGACGCCACCGCCGGTGCGCGGGGGCCGGGCGCCCAAGGTGCTCTTCGCCACCCAAGCCGGCACCCGGCCGCCCACCTTCGTGCTGTTCACCACCGGGTTCCTCGAGGCCGGGTACCGCCGATTCCTGGAGCGCCGGCTCCGGGAGACGTTCGGCTTCACCGGCAGCCCGGTGCGCATCTCCGTCCGGGTCCGGGAGCGCCGGGCGCGTTCCTGATACGAGATGTCGGTCACGACTCTTGGACCGGTCGTGGGGCAGGAGGCAAGGTGGAGCTACGAACAGGACGCGACAGAAAGGTGCGGTGTGCCCACCACGGTCGAGGTGTTCGCTGATTTTGTCTGCCCATTCTGTTACCTCGTGGAGCAACCGCTCGCCGACGCTGTCGAGGACCGTGACCTGCGGATCGCCTGGCGACCGTTCGAACTGCGGCCGGAACCCACGCCGACGCCCTGGTCGGAGGATGATGACCTGCAGTCGGCGTGGCGGCGGGTGGTCTACCCGATGGCTGAGCGCATGGGCGTCCCGATCGTGCTGCCCCGGGTGTCACCGCAGCCTTACAGCCGGCTTGCCTTCGAGGGCTTCGCGTATGCTGAGGAGTACGGCCTTGGGCGGCGCTACGCGGAGGGGATATTTCGGGCATTCTTCGTCAAGCAGCGCGACATCGGGCGCCCGGAGGTCCTGACAGACGTCGCCACGGAGCTCGGGCTCGACACCGATGACTTCCGCGCGGCGCTGGACTCTGGTCGCCACGCCCCGACACACCAGCAGGCGCTCCGCCGGGCGCGGGAACTGGAGATCACCACCGTACCCACGCTCCTCGTCGAGGGGCGGCGGCTGGAGGGCGTGCCCTCCGCGGAGGCGCTGCACCGACTGCTCAACGAGGCGGTGGTACTTCGGTAGCCGTGGCCACTGCGCTAAGCTGTGCGGGCGCCCGAGAGGGCGTGGCCGGGACGTGGCGCAGCTTGGTAGCGCACTTGACTGGGGGTCAAGGGGTCGCAGGTTCAAATCCTGTCGTCCCGACCAGCTCAGAGGCGGTGTCCGAGCGATGGGGCACCGCTTCTGCGTCGTTTGACAGGACGTCGAAGGCTCAAGGAGGTCAACCTGGTGACCACCAAGCCCATCGTGCTCAAGGTGCTGCTCCAGCACCGCCACCTGCAGACTCACCGCGCTTTTTGTCGTGAGTACGACAAGGTTGCCGTGGCTATCGATCCGACTCTGCGGGGTGGTTGGCCGAGTAAGGCACAGTTCTACCGGTGGCTTTCCGGTGACTTGATTGGATTTCCCTACGCCGACCACTGTCGCATTCTAGAGGGCATGTTTCCCGACTGGAAGATCGATCAACTGTTTCACGCGCACGATGATGGAATCGAGTTCGTACCCGAACCCCCCACGCCGCAGACACAAAAACCGACCCGACCTGCCCAGTCAACCGGGCCAGCCGATGTCGTCCGACGGGCGCAGTCGACTGGCGAGCATGAGTCCGGATCGGGCTTGCTCGTGGAGTATGACGACGCTGAGCTGAGCTATGACGGGCGTACCTACCGGGCAACGATGCGGCGCAAGCTCCTGAACTGTGGCGAGGAGCCGATTTCCCGCTACCTTATCCGCATCTCGGTTGACCGCTACCCAGGATCGCCCGAGCAGTCGAACGAGTTGTACCGCAACGACCCGCTCACGTGGGACGAGCTGCACCTGCAAGCCTGGCACGACGGCGAGCCGATGACCTGGCAGGTGCGCCACGACCGCGACGCATTCAAGGAACTGTGGCTGCTCTTCGAAAATAACGAGGCGCGTTTCCCGCTCTACCCCGGGGAATCGACAGAGATCGTCTACAGCTACACGGTCAGCGACATCAAGTGGGGGCAGTGGTTTCAGCGCGCTGTGCGGCTCCCCACGCGGCGCCTGATCGTGCGGCTGGACTTCCCCGCCGAACTCGGGCCGTCGTTGTGGGGTATGGAAACCTCGATGAGCGCCGAAGCGCTGCCGTTTCGAACGCCTATCACCCGCGCCGAGAACGGTGACCGCACCCGGTTCGCGTGGACGACGGATGACCCGCCGCTGCACGCGCGTTACCGCATCGCGTGGCGCTTCAAGCAGCCGACCTCGCTGCGCGCGGACAACTCTGACACCAAGCCCAGCGAGACGATGGCCACGCTCGGCGTTGTCCAGCTCGACGATCCGCTGCTGCGCCAGCAGGCCCACCCCTTCGCGCTCCCCACCGAGGCCGAGGACGCGCGGCGCGTGGTGGCCGAGCTGCACTCGGCCCTCGAACGCGTCGCCCAGGCACACGTATTCGGCAAGGGCATGGGCATCGCGGCCCCCCAGATCGGCATCGGACGGGCCGCTGCCGTGGTCCGCACCCCTGGTAGCGAGATCATCACGTTGCTGAACCCACAGATCGTCGACCAGTCCGACGATCAGGACGAGCAGTACGAGGGGTGCCTGAGCTTCTTCGACGTGCGCGGCAAGCTGCTCCGGCCGCTGCGCATCCAGGTCGAGCATCAGCACGTGGACGGCAGTACTCACCTCACCGTGTTCGAGCGCGGCGTCGCTCGACTCGTCGTCCACGAGATCGACCACCTCACCGGCGTGCTCTACACCGACCGCATGGCCAACACCGCCAGCGTGATCCCCGTCGAGCAATACCGCGGCGGCGGCCAATCCTGGCAATACACCTGAGACGCCTCCCTACAAGATCCGGCCGACGACCCAGCTCCGCACACCCACCGGGAATCTGTGACCTACCGAGGCACCGAGCAACAATCCAGCCCGGCAGCCGGCCGAATCAAGCACTTCTCACGTGGCGTCACGAGGCTGTCATACGGTGTGCCCGGCGTGCGTGTCTGGCCCCACGTGTTGCCGAATTTGGCTCTATGGGATCTG
>JBOHFY010000089.1:0-1817 GCA_050699895.1 Pseudonocardiaceae bacterium | reverse complement strand
AATACTGGGAAAACACGCCGAATCACCAGACGAGCCAGGTCAGCCCGGAGACGGCGCACCACCTGCCCAGATGCGGCTACACCCCAGACACCAACCCCCACGAACCCGCGCGTACTCCAGTAAGCCCGAAGTACTTCACGAACGCCAGCATTCCGGCGGTGACCGGCTCGGGTGGCTCGACCGCCGCATAGTCCAGGGCGTCGTAGTCGGCGCGCCAGTCCACTCGCGCGGCCTCGGAGCGGGCGTGAATGGCGACCGCGAACACCCGGGAACCGACCACGGTCACCCGCGCCTCGAAGGCCTTGGGTTGCACGAACCGCTGGAACAGGTGCGCGGTGTGGAGCTGGCGTGGCTTGAGTGCGTCGCTCTGCCGCGCGGGGTGGTTGACCCACAACACCTCCAGACTGGACAGCACGCCACTCAACCCGGCGCGGGCCTCCGTTGCGGCGTGTTTGCGCTCCATCACGGACATGCCCTCGGCCAGCGCGAACCCGGTAGGGTTTCGGTACCACACCGAGCGGATCTCGCTCAGCCGGACCTCCCTGTGCTCGGTCGCTAGCACCCCATCCCAGCCGTGCCGACCGAGGCGCGCGTCCACCGTCAGCGCCTGCGGGAACGCGGCCAGATCGGTCCGGAACACCGGCACACCGCGCTCACCCAATGCCGCCACCACGAGGTCGGCGGACGGGTTGATGTCGCGCGCCAGGATCAGCACGGTCATCTCAGTCCTCCTGGTGGTCGGGGTCCGTGACTTCCTCTGGGCTCCCGCCCTGGCCGTCGGGCGTGCTTACGAAGCCCGTCGTAGCCCCCGGGGTCGCGCCGGGTTGGGTGTGTCGCAGCAGCGGGACCAGCGAGCCGTCCTCGTCGTACACCAGCGCGATCTGCCGCTGTGGGCAGTACTCATAGCGCAGCGGCGGAGCCTCATCGAGCCGAGCACCCGCCACCACGTGTCGTAGCGAGAACGGCCTGGTAGCCGGTCCGCTCGGCCCCTCATGACAGTTGTCCATGATCCCGTGCGGCGGACCGAGTGGGAACCGGTCGCCGGGGCTGAACAACGGATCATGCCATAACGGAGCGGGGTATTCGGACATCGGAGGCTCCCTTCCGATCGGGCACCGGGCGGTCGGTTACGCCGTTCCGGTGAAGAAAACCCTACTCAGCCCCCGGAGCCAGCGCACCTTCTCGCGTGGCCCCCAGCCAGAGCCACGGGGTGACCTCATCGGACTCGACCAGGGCCGGGTTTCCGTGATCGAGCGCAACGCACGCCGGCTCCGGGCGCAGTACCTGGCGGATCTGGCCGGGGCTCACGCACTGTCCGGGGACATCGACACCGCCGTCGGTGTCGGTCACCAAGTTGTCGACGCGGTCGCGGTGCTGCACTCCCCGCAGTCGTATGATCGCAGGTCTCAACCGTGGTCCGGTCGGGGGTTTACTCGTCTTGCGGGTGGGAGTCGCCCCGGGCGGTGAGGTCCGCAAGGAAGATCAGATGGCAGCACTGGCATTTCAGGCCGGTCTGCGGGGCGGCCCCTCGCGTGCCGACGCTCGCCGACTCGCCGCCGCCATCGGCCTGACCAGCTGACAGGCAGTCCGCGTCGAGTACACCGCTGGCGCTGCGCAACACCATGACACCGGTGTTGTGCGGTGTCATGGCGAGCACGGTCAGGTCACGGTTGGCCCGGGTGTGGTGGGCGTGGTCGGCATGAGCCCGCACGCGTGCAGCTGGGCGTCGAGGGTGGTGACGGCCTGGGTGCTGGCCCAGGGTTGCATCAGGGCTCGGGTGGTGTGGAGTCTTGTTGTGAGTCGTGGGGAGAGGTGTG
>JBOHFY010000088.1:0-4060 GCA_050699895.1 Pseudonocardiaceae bacterium | reverse complement strand
CCACCAGACCGTAGTGTATGGAGATCAAGGCCGAGGGCTGAAACGCGGTCCAAGAGAAGAGCGCGCTCTTCCTCAACAGCCGGTCGAGTGTTGCTAGCCGGCTGACATAACACCACTGTTGCGTCGGGGCGGCACACCTCCGCCGCCACTCTCAAGAACAGCAGCGTGTCGTCCAGGTACCACGGTGGATCAACGATGGCTGCGCCTGCGCCTAGGTGGAGCTCTCGGACCGCTCGCATATCGATACCGATCATGAGATGGGGAGAGCTGATCCCTCGGCTCACCAGCGCGTCGAGGACAGTGGTGTTGCGATCGAGTAGGACGTGTTGATGCTGGGGGTCGGACCGCGTGCAGTGGAGGAATGTAGTCGGTGTGCCGAGATGAGCCACCGGCTCGCCCTCCGACAGCCCGTCGAGAGCAAGCCGCACCAGTTCGAGCGCCGCCGCCGGGGTGAAGCGCCAGTCGGAGTCGACGGGGTGGCCGACCGGCAGCTGTCCATCCGGTGCGCCAACATCCGACGCCGGGCACTGTTCGGCGACGTGCGGTTTCAGGCCGCGGCGGTGCAGTTCTCGATGCCACAACTTAAGCAGGGTGGTTGGGTATACCCCGGATGATTGATCGAAGACCAGGTTCGGGTCGGTGATGACCTCGTTGCTCAGCTCCCGCAGCCAGCCGGCCAGCCTTGCCTGGAAGTCGGCGTCACCGAGATCGAGCCGCACGGCGTCAATCCCGTAGCGAGACTCTCGGCACGGGAGTCCGTCGCTCCTCCTCCCGGAACCGAGCCTCGATCTGCTCGTTCCAGGCGCTGATCGCATTCTCTTGGACTGCCAGCGCCACCTGTTGTCGCGGACCCACGCGGTGCGGACCACGCCATAGTTTTCAATACGCAACGGCACTAGCCGTAGTGGCAAGTTCCGGTGGATTTCTTGCAGCCGATCAACGAAGTTCGCCCTGTCGCTTACGAGCCGTTCGTCCGTCGACGCTGTGAACGTGGCGTAGGCATAGAGATCCAGATCAAGCGTCAGAAGTCGAGCGAACAGCTCGAACTGCCGGTCAAACAAGGCCTGGTCGGCTTTGGTGTTGAAGGCGAAAGAAGCCGCGTTGAAACCCTTGAAGCAGCACACGCGCCCGTAGTTGCGGTACCCGGTCATTTCACGTCGTTGCGCCGACGGCAGGTAACGCCAGAAAAAGTCGTTACTAAGATTGTCGTCAGACCATAGGTAAACTGAATCGGTGAGGCCGTGTCGGCGCGGTTCGGTGGCTCTGTCAGGTCACCCTCCTGCGAAGAGCCGCCGATGCGGGCCATGAGTAGTTGTCCGGTCTCCGGGTGGATCGAGCGTTCGCGGAGCCGAAGTGACACTTCATCAGTATTGATCACGGGCTGCTCGCGCCTCTCACGATCCGCGTATAGCCACTCAGCGTAGTACCGTGCACGGGTCGCCGTAGTCGTCGAGTTAGGTCTGACATGTGGAAGACGCAGAGGATCGTGGTCGTCTCCACCGCGCCCACGATGACCTGCCGACCGAAGCTCCCACGCCCATGGTGAGCGTGACCATCGCCGTGAGCGGCGGGTACTGGGTGCACACGCGGGAAGTATCAGCTCACGTGCAGTTGAAGCAGCGCGAGCTTGGAGTGCTCCAGTGCCACCTCGAAGACGCCGGGGGTGTTCGCGGTGAAGGCGACCGACGCGGTGGTGCCCGCCGGAACCTTGGCCGTGCGCTCGTAGCCGGGCACGTGGATCTCATCGGCCACGTCGCTGCTCACCGACACGACGAGCGGGGTACCCAACGGTACTGTGACTTGGCCCGCCGCACCGCTGGCCTTCCCGCCGCGGACCGTGATGCTGATCGTGCGGACGGTCGGCGCGATCGGTGCCGGCGCTGGCCCCCGTGCCGCCGCCGCGTTGGCCGGGCTGGAGCTGGGCGTTGCGCCGGCCCCGTGCCCGCAGCCGCCGAGCGCACCGATCATCGCTGCTCCTGCCGCTAGCAGAACCGCGACTCGACCCATTGTTGTACCTCCCCAGTTACCGACTGTGCAGGGCCATCAGCCTGCCATAGCCCCCGTGATGTGTATAGAGTGTGATGGTGATACACAGTCTGGAGGTAAAGCTGTGCGAACCAACATCGACATCGACGACGATCTGCTGACCGAGGCAGCCGAGATCGCTGGCACGACCACCAAGAAGTCGACGGTGGAGACGGCGCTGCGCGAGCTCATCCGGCAGCACAAGGTGCGCCGGGTACTCGAGCTGTGGGGCAACTTCGACTGGGAGGGCGACCTGCCGCAGATGCGTCGCAGCCGCTTCGAGTGATCTCGGTCGTCGTCGATTCCAGCGTATGGATCGACTTCTTTGCCGCGAAGCCCACCTGGCAGGCGCTGAACCTCCGCGAGCGAATCCAGCGAGGGGAGCCGATCGGCTTGACCGACGTTGTGCTCACCGAGCTGCTGCAGGGTGCCCGCGATGATGGTGAACTGACCGGGCTGGCGCGTTATCTCGACCCGTTCGAGGTGGCCCGGCTGCAGTCGCTGGATGACTTCCGCCTTGCTGCGGCGCTGCACCGCGCTGGCCGGGCCGCCGGCACGCCGATCAGATCCACCACTGACTGCCTCATCGCTGCGGTGTGCATTCGGGAGCGCCTCCCGTTGCTGCACGATGACCGGGACTTCCACCATCTCGCCGAGGTGAGCGACCTCACCGTGGTGTGCTCGCCCTCGGGCTAAGTAGTCGGCGCCGGAAGTCTGTAGAGGCTTGCTGGTGACTCACAAGCACCGTCAAGTCCGCTGCGTGCCCTGGGGGTGGTGTGTCGTGAACTCGATGCTACCGACCTCCCGAGTCACTGCGGACGTTGGTGGTGTCGAGTTCACGGCGCTCACCATCACTGCGCAAGTAGTACCGGGTGTTTCAGGACGCTACGGGACTGCCTCAACCCCCGACGGACTTCCGGCGCCGAGCACGCGGCTGCTCACACTGGATCGGTGGTCCTCATCGGCTCTGCCGAGTGAGAGGTATGGCTATCAGCTAGGTATCTTACGGAGCGTGCGTCGATGCCTACGAGCCGCAGTCGCCCTCGTCGTTGGGCTTTTCGTCCTTACTGCTTGCGCCTACGCGCCGCCCGGCTACGGAGGTGGGCCCGGCAGCGGAGCTGGGTACGGAGGCCTGCCGGAGCGTCCGGACCCCAGCAAGCATCCGGGCACCGGCGGTGGGCCTGCTCCTCTCCGCCCCCGAGGCCACATTGCTGGGCAGCCACCGTTACTGCCCATCGTGTTCTCCATCGACACTGACAAAAACTTTACGATTGGGTTTGTTGGAAGGTTGACCCTTGGGCTCGGTACTGTCTCATTTGGTGTCGACGGAGTCGTCAAGAACTTGGCGACCAGTCGGCCACTGCCACCTCAACCCGCGGACGTTACCCAACTCTTCATCTGCAAGAAGGGCAGCGCCAGGCGGCGCTGTGAGGCATACGAAATCGGCACTGGCCGCAAGATTAATGTCGAGCTGGACGGGCATATTCTTGGAAGTTTCGAACGCAACCGGATTGTCCTCGACGCTGCGCCCGGTTCTACCGTTAGGCTCACCGACAACGGGCCGCTTGCGAAGCAGGAAGCATTCGGCCCGGCCCATGTGGACGTTGAAGAGTTTCACTTCAGCGAGACCGGCAAAGAAACTTTTGTCAATCTAGAAAACTCAAGCTCTGGGACGGATACTGACCTGTCCTATGATCACCGAACCGGCGAGCTGAAACCAATCCGCGGTGCGAAGGTCTCCACGTACGCTACGTACTACTGGACTGAAGCCCAACGAGAGAAATGACTACCCAAGCGAACAAGAGTGTGCGCAAAGGCGCCACGAGGACTACGCGGACGCCTTCGGCAAGGACGATCTCAAAAAAGGTGAAAACATTTTCTGTATCAAGACAGCCGAGGGGGACCTCGGTTTCCTGTTCGTCAAACCTGACTTCGACCAGAAGCCAATCGCCTACTACGTCTACACCTACACCTGGGTGCGGTAACCCCGCATGGGTGCCCCCGCCCGCGCTGTGGTTCCCGAACTCAACAACAG
>JBOHFY010000087.1:0-24521 GCA_050699895.1 Pseudonocardiaceae bacterium | reverse complement strand
GTGCAACCCTGCACGGTCACGCCTCACTTTCGGCGATCATGAGATCGGTTGCCGTCCGGATGGCATGCGGCGGCTGGCTAGCGGATCGGACCAGCGAGCGGTTGGCGAGGTGTGGGGTGCCGGCTGCTACGGCGAGTGCGGATCGGCGCGCCGGACCCGAGGGTGAACCCGGTCGTAAGCTGCGGTGGTGATCCCTGACGTGCTGGCGGGGCGGTACGCCTCAGGGGAGCTGGTGCGGTTGTGGTCGGCGGAGTACAAGGTGGTGCTGGAGCGGGAGCTGTGGCTGGCGGTACTGCGGGTCCAGGCTGGTCTGGGGGTGCCGGTCAAGCAACAGACACTGGAGGACTACCAGCGGGTGGTGTCCGTCGTGGATCTCGAATCGATCGCGCGGCGGGA
Source organism: Pseudonocardiaceae bacterium (assembly GCA_050699895.1). GTDB lineage: Bacteria > Actinomycetota > Actinomycetes > Mycobacteriales > Pseudonocardiaceae. Next base: position 24,125 of record JBOHFY010000087.1, on the reverse strand, counting down.
ACGGGTGAGCCGCCACGACGTTAAGGCGCGCATTGAGGAGTTCAATGCGCTGGCCGGGCACCAGGCGATTCACCAGGGGCTGACGTCGAGGGACATCACGGAGAACGTCGAGCAGCTCCAGATTCGCCGCTCCCTGGAGCACGTGCGGGACCGCTGTGTGGCGCTGCTCGCCCGGCTGGCGGGCCGCGCCGCTGAGTATGCCGAGCTGGTGATGGTCGGGCGCAGCCACAACGTCGCGGCCCAGGCCACCACGCTGGGCAAGCGGTTCGCCAGCGCGGCCGACGAGCTGCTGGTGGCCTTCGCCCGCCTGGAGGAGCTGCTGGCCCGCTACCCGCTGCGCGGCATCAAGGGCCCGATGGGTACCGCCCAAGACACGCTGGATCTGCTCGGTGGTGATCCCTCCGCGCTGGCGGCCCTGGAGCAACGGGTGGCGCGGCACCTGGGCTTCAGCCGGGTGCTCACCAGCGTCGGGCAGGTTTATCCTCGGTCGCTGGACCATGAGGTCCTCAGTACCCTGGTGCAGCTGGCCGCCGCGCCGTCGTCGCTGGCGACCACGATCCGGCTGATGGCCGGTCACGAACTGGTGACCGAGGGGTTCCAGCCCGGCCAGGTCGGCTCCAGCGCCATGCCGCACAAGATGAACACCCGTTCCTGTGAGCGCGTCCACGGCCTGGCCGTGGTGCTCCGCGGGTACGCCTCGATGGTGGCTGAGCTCTCCGGCGCGCAGTGGAACGAGGGCGACGTGTCGGACTCGGTGGTGCGCCGGGTCGCGCTTCCCGGCGCGTTCTTCGCCTTCGACGGGCTCCTGGAGACCGTCCTCACGGTGCTCGACGAGTTCGGCGCCTACCCGGCGGTGATCGAGCGGGAGCTGGGGCGCTATGCGCCGTTCCTGGCGACCACGAAGGTGCTCCTCGCGGCGGTGCGCGCCGGGATGGGGCGGGAGAGCGCACACGCGGTGATCAAGGAACACGCCGTCGCGGTCGCGCTGGCGATGCGGGAGAAGGGCGCGGCCAACGACCTGCTCGACCGGCTCGCGAACGACGAGCGGCTGCCGCTGGACCGAGCTGATCTGGACACCCTGCTCGCTGACCACCTCCCGTTCACCGGAGCCGCCGCCGAGCAGGTCGCCGCGGTCATCGCCGCGGTCGAGACGGTGGTGGCCCAGCACCCGCACGCCGCCACCTACCGTCCTGGCGCGATCTTGTAGGCTCGGGTGGCATGAGTGTGCCGGAAAGAGAGCTGTCCTGGGTCGCGGATGCGCAGGCACTGTTCGAGCGGACCGTCATGGAGCTGGCCGACCTGCGCGGGCCCTCCCGGCTGCCCGGCTGGACCCGCAGCCATGTGGTCACCCACCTCGCCCGCAACGCTGAGGGCTTGTGCCGCCTGCTCACCTGGGCTCGGACCGGTATCGAGACGCCGATGTACCCGTCGATGCGGCAGCGTGACGCCGACATTGAGGCTGGCTCGGGGCGCGAGCGGACCAAGCAGCTCGACGATCTCCGCCATACCGGCGCCGCGTTCGCCCTCGCCGCGCGGGAGTTGTCGTCGAATCACTGGGAAGCCACCGTGAGCACGAGGCATGGACCACTGCCCGCCTCGAGTGTGCCGTGGCTGCGGGTGCGGGAACTATGGCTGCACCTGGTGGACCTGGACACCGGGGTGGAGATCGATCTCATGCCCGAGGAGATCGCCACCGGGCTGGTGCGAGACCTTGCCGGGTGGATGCACACCCGCGTCTCGAATCACATCGAGCTACAGCCTCCCGGTGCGGAGCCGGTCAGCTTCGGCCCCGAGGCCAAGGTCCCGGTACCGGTGTCCGGTTCGGTGCAGCAGCTGGCCGGCTGGCTGACCGGACGCTCCGGTGGGGAGCGCCTACGGGCACCAGCCGGGCTGCCTGAACTCCCCGGCTGGATTTGACTCGATCGTCATTTCTTCAGGGTGTGGAACGAGGCGGTGATCTGGTCGAATATCTTGGCGGACTCGGAGAAACGCTCCCTGGGCAGGGTCTGGAAGACCATGCTGATCATTGTCTTGTCGCGGAACAGGAAAAAGTGGGAGTGCACGCCTTCCTGCTGTGTGCCGGGATCCTTGAAAGAGTAGAAGTAGAAGAAACCAGGAAGCCCGCCTAGCTCGATCCGCTTAGGTTCGGTGATCATCTGAATCGACTTGTTGAACATGACAATCTTGTCCGTCACCTGCCTGGCGGCCGCAAGCTGCTGGGGTCCAACGGGGTCCTGTAGCTCGGTGGCGCGTACGAGGAAGGAGTTCTCCGTACCTTGCGATGCCAGCAGGAGAACCTGGGGATCCTTCGGACTCAGCTTGGTCCAGCTGGATGGGTAGGCGAGGGCGAAACCGGCTTGGTCGCTGCGGAACTCGCTGAAGCCGGCCGGCCTGGACTTCGCCGAGACATCCGCCTGGCTTGCCGTATTCGCCGCCTTTGTCGCCTGGGTTGGCTGGCTGTGGCCGAACAAGCCCGGCCCCCAGATCGCGGCGGACGTCGCGAGCCCTACCGCCAGCAGCACCCCAACGAGGATGACCGGCGCCCGTCTCCCGCGTAGAGTGTTCCCCAGGTTACCCATAGTGCCCACTTCCTTCGTCACGGAGGGCAGCATCCTACGTGCACGGCGTGACCGCCCCGGCGGTGGGGCCGGCAACTCTGGTCACCCACCCGCTGGTTACGGGTTGTCAGCATCCGATAGGGTGGTTTTTGGCTCAGCAGCTGAACCGGGAGCCTTCGCGAGCCGAAATGCTTACCAGGGACAGGACGCAGGGACATTGAGGCTAGGGGCGCTACGCGGGCCTGCGCGCCTCATCGTTGATGTCGTCGATGTCGAGTGGAGTCGATGTCGTGTAGAAGGGGACGGACATGACGTTTGCTAGCCCAGAGGACAAGTTCGGGATTAAGCTCCAGCCCAGGACAGGGAGGACGCTCGAGCAGAACGCCTCAATGGTTCTCGGCAGTATCTACTTCGTGGGCGGAGTCATCGGATTCTACACCACGGGTTTCAGCAACCCGACCGAGATGATCCCCGGTCGTGCGTTCCTGGGTATCTTCATGCTGAACCCGTACCACAACATCGTGCACATCGCGGTCGGGTTGCTGTGGTTCCTGGGGGCGTTCGCGCTCACCCCTGTCGGGAACGAGGGCCTGAACATCGCCATCGGCGGCGTGTACACGCTGGCCACCGTGATCGGCTTCATGGGATACCTCAATCTGCTGGCCATCACGACCACGGACCCGGACAACTACCTGCACCTGGTGACAGCCCTGGCGACACTCGTCTTTGGTAGTGGTCTGCTCAGGGTTTTCAGCGGTCGTCAAGCCGCTACCGCGTAAGCGGCGGGGCTCTCGGGCCGTGCTCTCCTGACAGCCAGGAGAGCACGGCCCATCTTCGTGTGTCTGGAGGTCGGCGTGGCGCTCGTCGTCCAGAAGTACGGCGGCTCGTCGGTGGACAACGCCGAGCGGATCAAGAAGGTGGCAGAGCGGATCGTCGAGACGCGGGAGGGCGGCAACGAGGTCGTCGTGGTCGTGTCGGCGATGGGCGACACCTCCGATGAGTTGCTCGCCCTCGCCAGCCAGGTGTCGGCGCAACCACAGCAGCGTGAGCTCGACATGCTGCTGACCGCTGGCGAGCGGATCGCCAACGCGCTGGTCGCCATGGCGGTGCACGACCTGGGGGTGGATGCCCGTTCGTTCACCGGGTCGCAGGCCGGAGTGATCACCACCGCCACGCACGGCAGAGCCCGCATCATCGACGTGACGCCGAGCCGGGTGCGCGATGCGCTGGACCAGGGCGCGGTGGCGCTGGTGGCGGGGTTCCAGGGGGTGGCCCAAGACACGAAGGACGTCACCACGCTGGGCCGCGGCGGCTCCGATGTCACCGCGATCGCGCTGGCGGCCGCGCTGCGGGCGGATGTGTGCGAGATCTACACCGATGTCGACGGCGTGTATTCCGCCGACCCGCGGATCGTGCCCGATGCCCGCAAGCTTGACACCATCACCTACGAGGAGATGCTGGAGATGGCGGCCTGCGGGGCCCGAGTGCTCATGCTGCGCTGCGTCGAATACGCCCGGCGCAATCACATCGCGGTACACGTCCGCTCGTCGTATGGCCGAAACCACGGCACCATGGTGTCTGGATCAGTGGAGGATCTCATCGTGGAACAGGCCATGCTCACCGGCGTCGCGCACGACCGTTCCGAGTCGAAAATCACCGTCATCGGGGTGCCCGACGAGCTCGGCAAGGCCGCCCGCATCTTCCGCGTGATCGCCGACGCCGAGATCAATATCGACATGGTGTTGCAGAACATCTCGCACAGCGACACCGGCCGCACCGACGTCACTTTCACGCTGCCCAAACTCGACGCACCCGTCGCGGTCACGGCGCTGCGCGCGATGCGGTCGTGGATCGGTTTCGCCGACGTGCTGTGCGATGATCAAGTCGGCAAGGTGTCGCTGATCGGCGCGGGGATGCGGTCAGACCCGGGGGTCACCGCGCGGTTCTGCGAGGCGCTCGCCCAGGCCGGGGTCAATATCGAGACCATCAACACCTCGGAGATCCGGATCTCGGTGCTGGTCCGCGCCGAGCAGCTGGACGACGCGGTGCGCGCGATCCACCAGGCGTTCGACCTGGGCGGCGACGAGCAGGCCGTCGTCTACGCCGGCACCGGCCGGTGAGCCCACCCACGCTCGCGATCGTCGGCGCTACCGGCGCCGTGGGTGCCGTCATGATTGACATTCTCAACTCGCGACCCTCAGTGCCCTGGGGCGAGATCCGGTTGATCGCCTCGGCCCGCTCGGCCGGCAAGAAGATCACTGTGCGGGGTGGGCCGCGTACTGTCGTCGAACTCACCCCGGAGGCCTTCGACGGCGTGGCCGTCGCGATGTTCGACGTCCCGGACGAGGTCTCCGAGCGGTGGGCCCCGGTTGCCGTGCGGCATGGCGCGGTCGTGGTGGACAACTCCGGCGCGTTCCGGATGGATCCCGACGTTCCTCTGGTGGTGCCCGAGGTGAACCCCGCCGCCGCGACCGTACGGCCGAAGGGCATCATCGCCAACCCCAACTGCACGACGCTGTCGATGATGACGGCAGTGGGTGCGCTGCACCAGCGGTTCGGCCTCACCGAACTGGTGGTGGCCAGCTACCAGGCCGCGTCCGGCGCGGGGCGCGCCGGTGTTGACCGGCTGTACGCCGAGCTCGCGGCGGTGGCCGGCCAGGGCGTCGGGGTGCGCGGCGGGGACATCGCGGCCGCGCTGGCCGCGGCGGGGCTGCCCGCTCAGTCACCGTTCCCGGCGCCGCTGGCGATGAATGTGGTGCCCTGGGCCGGGTCGCTGAGATCGGATGGCTGGACATCCGAGGAGCTCAAGGTCCGCAACGAGTCCCGCAAGATCCTCGGCATCCCGGATCTCAGGGTGTCGGCCACCTGCGTGCGGGTCCCGGTGCTCACCTCGCACGCGCTGGCGGTGCACGCGGTGTTCGCCCGGCCGGTCACCGTGGAGCAGGCCCGGCAGATCTTCGCCGCGGCGCCGAGCATCGTGCTGGCCGACGATCCGGCCGCCGGGGTGTGGCCGACCCCGGCGGAGGTGGTCGGGGCGGACCCGACCTACGTCGGCCGGATTCGCCAAGCCCTGGACTTCGCGAACACGCTGGATTTCTTCGTCTGCGGGGACAATCTGCGCAAGGGCGCGGCCCTGAACACCTACGAGATCGCCGAAGCCCTCGTCAGTACAGTGTAGGGACTGAACGGGTGAACGTGAGGAGGTCAGGGCGGCGTGGAGGACGCGAAGGCTTTCGGGGCGCGGTTGCGTGAGGTGCGGTGCTGGCGGGGGTTGACCTTGCGTGAGGCGGCTGGCCTGGCTGGGTTGTCGTTTAGCTTTTGGGGTCAGGTGGAGCGCGGTGAGAAGGCCGTGAATAGTCGCCGGACCCTGGAGGCGATGGCGACGGTGCTGCGGGTGCATCCCACTGAGTTGAGCGGGCAGCCCTGGGCGCCTCGGGACGCTGTCGGGTCTGAGGCGCACGCCGGGCTGATGGTCATCGAGACCGCGCTGGAGCGCTGCGAGCTCGGTAGCGACCCGGAGCTGCCCGTGCGGGACTGGCCGGAGATCCAGGCTGACCTGGATCGGCTCAGGGACATCACGCACGGGACTTCGGACCACGCGGCGATGGCTGAGCTGGCGTCGGCGTTGATCGGGGAGCTGCATGGTGCCTACCTGCGGTCGCCGCAGCGCCGCCGGGACGTCTTGATCGGGTTGATGATGGCGTACAGCAGTGTCATGTGGGCCGCCAAGCGGCTCGGCGATCGTGGCCTGCCGGCGCTGGTGGCTCGCGCTGTGCGGCAGTGCGCCGAGGCGTTGGGTGACGCGGTGTGGCTGGGGTATGCCGCCTACCTCCGTGGTGACGCCACGGGTCACCTCGATCGAGCTGGGCAGTATCGGCGCTCGGTGGTCGCGGCGGAGAACCTGACTGGGCAGCTTGATGACGTCGAGGCGCTGCAGGCGTGCGGGATGCTCCACCTGTCCGCCGCGCTCGCCGCCGGTGTGCGGGCTGACCATGCCACGGCGGCCACGCACGTTGGGGAGGCCTCGGCGCTGGCGGCCCGGATGGATACCGAGGTCGGCAGCTGGGCGCACCTGTGGTTCGGGCCGACCAACATCGGCATCTGGCGTACCTTGATAGCGGTCGAGCTCGGTGAGCCCGGCCAGGCCCTTGAGGTCGCGAGGACGGTGCACCCTGACCTGCTGCCCTCCGCCGTCCGCCAGGCGCGGTTCTGGGTCGAGGTTGGCTGTGTCCTGGTGGCTGAGCGAAAGACCCGGGAGGAAGGTCTGCGGGTCTTGTTGCGCGCCGAGCGGCTCGCCCCGCAGCGGGTCAGAAACGACCTGTTCGTCCGGGAAGCGGTCGCGAACCTGCTGCGCCAGGCCCGCCGCGACGCCGGTGGCCGCGAGCTGCGCGGGCTGGCGTGGCGCATGGGAGTCGCCCCGATCGGGTGAACACCGCTCGGGTGCACTGCGGGCGCACACAAGCGCCTTATCGGACCGCACGATGTCTCACATGCCAGCGGGACCATTCCTCCGCACAGCACACCCGCGGAAGGTGCACCAGCGCGGCGTGCCTGGCACGGCCGACCCCGACCCGAGGGGCATCGCCCCCTGAACGCCAGCCGGCCGCCGGTCGAGCCCCTACTCCCGCTTCGGCTCCCGGCGGCCGGCTGGCCACCCATTACTCAACTCCGAGGTGACATTCAGCATGCCCACTCCACCGCTGGCCGATATCCCCCTGCACGACGCCGAGGGCACTCTCATCCAGTTCCAGAGCCGGGTCGAACAGATCACGGTGGACCAGGCCCGCGGCGCGCTGCCTTCCCGGCTGCACCGGCAAGGCCAGGTCATCGGCCGGGGCATCCACCAGGTGTATGTCCGCTTCGACCTCGAAAGCCAGGTGATCGCCTTGCCACCCCATGTCGTGCGCGTCCTCGAAGCGCCGGACGGTGGTCACCACCGCCCAACCGGACCGGGCCGTGAGCCCCAGTAGTGTGAAAGGACTGGCGGAGGACTGTCGGGAGGGCCAAGGCAGGGTGGACGAGGAGAAGGCATTCGGGGCGCGGCTGCGTGAGGTGCGGAGCTGGCGGGGTTTGACCTTGCGTGAGGCGGCTGGTTTCGCTGGGTTGTCGTTCAGCTTCTGGGGTCAGGTGGAGCGCGGTGAGAAGGCCGTGAATAGCCGTCGGACCCTAGAGGCGATGGCTGCGGTGCTGCGGGTGCACCCCACTGAGCTGAGCGGGCAGCCCTGGATGACGCCAAGGGATGCGGTCAGTTCTGAGGCGCATGCCGGGCTGCTGACCATCGAGACCGCGCTGGAGCGCTACGGACTAGGCACCGACCCGGAGCTGCTCGTGCGGGCCTGGCCGCAGATCCAGGCCGACCTCGATCGCCTCGTGGAGCTCCAGTATAACGCGGACTACACAGCGCAGGGTGAGCTGGCGCCGGCGTTGATCGGGGAGCTGCATGGCGCATATGCGCGGCTGCCGCAGCGGCATCGGGAAGTCCTGATCGGGCTGATGATGGCCTACGGCAGTGCCATGTTCACCTCCAAGCGACTGGGCGGTCGCGGGCTTCCGGCGCTGGCGGCCCGTGCCGTGCGGCAATGCGCCGAGGCGCTGGGTGAGGTGGTGTGGCTGGGGTATGCCACCTACCTCCGGGGTCACGCCACGGGTCATCTCGATCGCGCTGGGCAGTACCGGCGCTCGGTGGCTGCGGCGGAGACTCTGACTGGTGAGCTGGACTGTGGTGATGCGCTGCAGGCGTGTGGGATGTTGCACCTGTCGGCCGCGCTGGCGGCCGGCGCGCAGGGTGACCGCGCCACGGTGGCTACGCATCTGGAGGAGGCCTCGGCGCTGGCGGCCCGGATGGACACCGAGGTCGGTGACTGGGGACAAATGTCGTTCGGGCGGATCAATGTCGGTATCTGGCGCACCTCGCTGGCGGTCGAGCTCGGCGAGTACGGCCAGGCGATCGAGGCCGCGAAGACAGTGCACCCCGAGCTACTGCCCGTCCCCGTCGTCCGCCAGGCGATGTTCTGGGTTGAGTTCGGCCGTGCCCTGGTGGCCGAGCGGAAGACCTGGGAGGAGGGCCTGCGGGTCTTGCTACGCGCGGAGCGGCTCGCCCCGCAGCGAGTCAGGAACGACCTGTTCGTCCGGGAAGCGGTCGCGAACCTGCTCCGCCAAGCCCGCCGCGACGCCGGTGGCCGCGAGCTGCGTGGGCTGGCGTGGCGCATGGGAGTCGCCCCGACCCGGTGAACACCGCTCGGGTGCCCATGCCAGCGGGACCACCCCTCCTCACAGCACACCCGCGGATGCCACCGCCCACCCGAACAGGGCCGTGAGCCCCAGTAGTGTGAAGGGGCTAGCGGAGGAATGTCGGGAGGGCCAGAGCACGGTGGACGAGGAGAAGGCATTCGGGACGCGGCTGCATGAGGTGCGGCGCTGGCGGGGGTTGACCCTGCGTGCGGCGGCGAGCTTGGCTGGGTTGTCGTTCAGCTTCTGGGGTCAGGTGGAGCGCGGCGAGAAGGCTGTGGCCAACCGGAAGACTCTGGAGGCGATGGTCACGGCGCTGCGGGTGCACCCCACTGAGCTGAGCGGGCAGCCCTGGATGACGCCGGGGGATGCGGTCGGCTCCGAGGCGCATGCCGGGCTGATGACTATCGAGACCGCGTTGGAGCGCTACGAGCTCGGTAGTGACCCGGAGCTGCCCGTGGTGCGGGCTTGGCCGGAGATCCAGGCCGACCTGGATCGGCTCGTGAAGCTCAAATGCACCGCAGACTACGCGGCGCAGGGTGAGCTGGCGCCTGCGTTGCTCGGGGAGCTGCATGGCGCCTACGCACGGCTGCCGGATCGGCGTCGGGACGTCCTGATCGGGTTGATGATGGCGTACAGCAGCGCCATGTGGACCACCAGGTTGCTGGGTGGTCGCGGGTTGCCGACGCTGGCGGCCCTCGCCGTGCGGCAGTGTGCCGAGGCGCTGGGTGAGGTGGTGTGGCTGGGGTATGCCGCCTACCTCCGTGGTGGCGCCACTGGTCACCTTGATCGAGCCGGGCAGTACCGGCGCTCGGTGGCCGCGGCCGAGAGCCTGACTGGGCGGCTCGATGACGTCGACGCGGTGCAGGCGTGCGGGATGTTGCACCTGTCGGCCGCGCTGGCGGCCGGCGTGCAGGCGGATCGCGCCACGGCGGCTACGCATCTTCAGGAGGCCTCGGCGCTGGCGGCCCGGATGGATGCCGAGGTCGGTGGCTGGGCGCACCTGTGGTTCGGGCGGACCAACGTCGGTATCTGGCGCACGTCGCTGGCGGTCGAGCTCGGCGAGCCCGGCCAGGCGATCGAGGCCGCGAAGACAGTGCACCCCGAGCTGCTGCCCGTCCCCGTCCGCCAGGCGGCGTTCTGGAGTGAGCTCGGCCGTGCCCTGGTGGCCGAGCGGAAGACCCGGGAGGAGGGCCTGCGAGTGCTGCTGCGCGCCGAGCGGCTCGCCCCGCAGCTGGTCAGAAACGACCTGTTCGTCCGCGAAGCGGTCGCCAACCTGCTGCGCCAGGCGCGCCGCGACGCTGGTGGCCGGGAGCTGCGCGGGCTGGCGTGGCGCATGGGAGCCGCCCGGACCGGGTGAACCCGGCTCGCGTGCACCATGGGCGCTGCCGTCCCCCTTACATGTGCTGGCCGCATTTAACGCAGCGCCACTCGCCTTTTGTGTTCTGTTGGTAGTCGTGACCCCTGGCGCTCGAACAATCGTCAGACATTCGCGGGCTCCTTAAGTTCCGCGCAGAGGTCGAACACTTCCGTTCGCGTGACGTGGACGGAGGCGTAGACGCTGTGTCCCTGCTTCGCGGTGGAGCGGTACACATTGTCGGGATGGGTCATGAGCTTGTTCTTCGCTTGGGCGTCCGCGTCAGCCGACTTGGCAAGCTCGGCGAGCTTCCGGCTAATCCAACTGCTTACTTCCTCGGGAGAGGAGAGCGTGACCTCCGGTTCACAAGCGAGGCGCGCGTGCTGGCCATTGCGCTTTCGGTCGGCATCGGTCAAGTCGCGGCGCTCAACATACCCGTTCCACTGAGTCATGGTCATGGAGGTATCCTACCGTGTCCGATTCTTGGGCACTAGACCTCTGGGGTGACCTGCGCATACGGCGAGCCACACGGGTCGGCGTGAGTGAAGGGAAATCACTCCATCAGGTGAATCTGGCTCGCGTGTACCACTCGCGCCCACAAACACCCGATCAGACCGCACGATCTCTATTCACCTGATCAGTGACCACGATGAGAGGTGCCGCATGGCTGACCTGCCCCTGAACCGCTGGGACGGCAAGTTCCGAAGGGTGATCCACGCGACGTGCTCGCCGCATCGAGGCCTGGTGGGCTCCACCACCCTGGTGGTGAGCACCCGCGGCGGCGTGATCACGCTAGACCCGCACGCCGCCGGTGTCTGCACGATCACGATCGATGAGGACGGGGGCCGCGTGCTCCGCGACGCATTGATCAAGTGGCTCGGATGAGCGCGGCCCCGGTGACCTGGTATCCGCGGTCGATCGGTGATCACGATACGCATCGGGGGGCGCTGCGCCCCGCTGATGGCACCGTGATCGCCGCGTGCGGGGTGACGTTTGTGCCCAGAGTGCTCCCGTTCGGTCGCGGCCTGGGATTTTCCGGTAACCCGCCCGACCCCGAGCAGGTCTGCCCGGCCTGCGCCAAGGCAACCCGGTGAGCGGCCCAGCGCGCCGCGCGCGGTCCCCGCCTGGACCACCACAGGCATCTGCTGCCGCGTGCGGGCGACCACCCCGTGGGCATGCTCCAGGTCCGATGCGGTGCTGGCGGCTCAGGCTAGCTTGCCACCCAGCGGAACGGCACAATGAGTAACGTCGGCCGACGGGAAGGAGCATTCGTATGTCTGCCCAGCCCACTCCGTTGTGGCGTGACCCGCTGTTCAGCCCAGGGGACCGGTTCCCCCTCGGCCCGCCGCGCGGGATTCTGGAGGACTGCCAGGAAGGGCCGAGTGGCCCGGAGACCCGCCCGTTCTCGCTGCGCCACGTGGTGCCCGGTGCGCGGCTCGATACCCCGCCGACCTGGCGCTACATCTACTGTCATGAGCGGCAGATCGCGCTGGTGTACGACGAGGACGGCTCGCTGGTCCCGCTGCTGCGACACACCAAGCCCGGCGCCACCCCACCAGTGGACACGTCCTGGGTCGTTGACGGAGACCCGAAGAATCCTCCTCCGGAAGAGATGATGAATCCGGACTACCAGGCCGACTAGGGTGACCGTCTTAGTCCTGGCTCGGGACGTCGACCCGTCGGCGGACCGGCTTGTCGAGGAGTTGGGTGAACGCGGGGTGCCGGTGTTCCGCACCGACTTGGTGGCCTTCCCGCAGGCGCTGACGCTGGATGCCCGGCTCGGCCCGGACGGCTGGGACGGAGCACTGGCCACGCCACACCGCGAAGTGCGGCTGCGCGAGATCCGCTCGGTGTGGTACCGCCACCCATCGCATTTCGAGCTGCCGGAGGGCTTGTCCGCATCGGAGCGCCGGCACGCCGCCGCGGAGGCCCGGTGTGGGATGGCTGGGGTGTTGTCCAGCTTGGACGAGGTGTTGTGGGTGAACTATCCCTCGCGGGAGTCCGATGCCCTCAAGCCGCGGCAGCTGCACGTGGCCCGCCGCTGTGGGCTGCGGGTGCCCGACTCGGTGGTGACCAACAAGCCGGATGGTGTGCGCGAGTTCGCCCGCAGCGTCGGCGAGCCGCTGGCCGGCAAGACACTGGCCGGGGCGCTGCTGGTCGAGTCGGGTCAAGTCCAGATCGCCTACACCCGCCGGATCGAGCCGGCCGAGCTGGACGATCTGGCCGGGATCGATACCACCTTGCATTTCTTCCAGCCGTTTTTGCCGAAGGCATGGGAGGCTCGGGTGACCGTGGTCGGCGACCGGGTCTTCGCGGTGGCGATCCACGCCGGCTCGGATGCCGCCAAGGTGGACTGGCGGTCGGACTACGACAGTCTCGACTACGAGGTCGTCGAGCCACCCGAGCCCGTCACCACCGGGATACGGACGTTCATGCGGGCTTTCGGGTTGTCCTTCGGCGCGTTTGATTTCGCCGTGACCCCGGACAAGGAGTGGATCATGTTTGAGTGCAATCCCTTCGGCGCTTACGGGTGGCTGGAGGATGCTCTGGAGTTGCCGATCACCTTGGCGTTGGCGGACTTGCTTGCGAAGGGAGCCACCTCGTGGTGAGTTACCCCACCGACCTCACACCGCAAGAGCAGGAGACAGCCCGGCGCCGGCTGCGGGACCTGGCCGAAGAATTCACCGCAGCGGGGGAATTGCGCACCCCGCAATGGCGGGAAGTATTCCAACGCACCTGGCGGCACCCCTACATTCCCATCTATTACCCCGACCCCGGAGCACGGTGCCTGCTCTCGATCGACCCGCACCGACGTGGCGAGTGGCTCGCGGCGGTGTACAGCGACCAGACACTGTTCACCAAGGTGGTGCAGGTGCCGATGTCCCCTGCGCTGCGGCCGGGCACCGCACCGATGCTGACGAGTTCGTCCACTCTGCCTTCGTTGGTGCTCCGTATGCTGGAGGAATTGGACGTCACCGACAGGTGTCGGGTGCTGGAGATTGGCACCGGCAGCGGTTACAACGCCGCGCTGCTGTGCGAGCGGCTCGGCAGCCAGTGGGTGACCAGCGTGGATATCGATCCGGAGTTGGTCGAGCTGGCCGCTGAGCGGCTGGCCGCCAACGGCTACACGCCGACCCTGGCCACCGTTGATGGCGCGGGTGGCTACCCGCCCGGCGCCCCCTACGACCGGATCATCGCCACCTGCTCGGTACCGGCCATCCCCACCGCATGGCTGGAGCAGGCCGCCCCCGGCGCGGTGATCCTGGCTGACGTGCGCGGCAAGATCGGGGGCACCGTGGCCCGGCTGACCGTCGACGGCGACGGGACGGCAACCGGGCGGTTCCTGCCCCTGGGCACCTCGTTCATGTGGCTACGGCACACCCTGGACTTCCCACCCCCCGACCGGATCTGGGAACCCGACAGCGAGCCCGTGCACTCGGTCACCGGCGTCAACCCGACGCTGCTGCACACCAGCAGCCTGTTCGGCTTCGTCGCGCAGTGGCACCTACCGGAGGTCACCTGGGGCCAGCTGACCGACGACGGCACGCCCGGCATCCGCCTCTGCGCACCTGACGGCTCCCGCGCCTCGGTCCACAGCACACCCACCGGCGGGGGATTCCCGGTCACCCAAGCCGGCCCACACCGGTTATGGGACCGGGTAGAGGAAGCCCACGAGTTCTGGCGGCAGGCAGGCCAACCCCACTACGACCGGTTTGGCATCACCGCCACCACCACCGGTCAGCACGTTTGGTATGACCACCCTGACAGCGGGCACCGCTGGCGACTACCCCCCACCAGCCCCCGCACGATCCAGCCCATCGGCTGAAGCCAACTCGACGTACTCATGGCGGCCCCGGAGTCGGTGGGCACTGTGGCCGGCTCCGTTCGTGTGCTGGTCGGGCCGGGTTATTGGTCGGATCAGGGTGCGCGAGGTGGTCCTGCACACGGGCATGGCGGAATTGGTACATCGCGCCGGACTGCCGCAGCACTCCCCTGCGGTGGGCATCCTCAAGGAATCGCATCAGCCGCCATGGCAGGTCACCGCCCAGGGCCAGCCAGATCCGGCTGACCGCATAGGATCCCCACGCCCTGGACAGCAGACCCACACATCCGACGGCGAGCCCGAAGGTTACTCCGAACGCAGTTCCAAGAATCGCATGCGAGCCGGTATGGATCGTCTCGAACACGAGGCTACCGACGGCGGCGCCGGTGAGCGCGTACATGCAGCGACCAACACGTCCACTCACGCGGCCACCCAGGATCCCACCCACGACCGCGCACACGAGCCCGCCGGCCAGTACCGCCGGGATGCCACTGATGACGCCGAATGCGCGTCCAGAAGGGAACCCGACCACGAGGCCCCCCGTCAGCCCAATCGGCAGCGCCAATATCAGGCCGAATAAGAGCGCGGCCGTGCGATCCTGCTTCAGGACCACTCCTGGACTGGACACTTGGGCCACCTCGGTCGGGATGTCTAGCCACACCGGCGCCGCGAGCACGAACCCAAACGTCACCCCGGCCGCGAGCGCCCCTTCGGACGGAAGACCCACCCCAAAACCGACACCGACACCGATCGCAAAGCCAAACACGAATCGACGAAGGAACGACATCAGGGTTCCCTGGAATCGTGTTTCGACACGCAACGGCGTCAGGCGCTTGCTCACATCGACAGAGAAGACGGTCGACAGGCCGAACACAAGGCTCATCACGAGGCCGTTCCAAAGGCGGTAGGTGGGGCCAGGGACAATCGATCCAGAGAGGACGCCAGCGAACCCGAAGACCAGTCCGGCGGTGAGCCCGACGGATATCCCGCAGGTGCCCCTGGGAATGCCGTCGACCAACTGCCACCATGCCAGATCGCTGGTGGTGAGCGTGTCAAGCTGGTGAGCGAGGAAGGTCAACCACCTGCGGGCCTGTTCTGGTGGGTACCGCCCCTTCGTTGAGATCAGCGGTGTCCCGGGCGCGGTGGGGGGATTGTGATAGGAGGTGGGGATGAACGTCTCAAGCAAGTGGCGTTCGATCGCGGCCTGATCGGGAAAATTGAGCAGTTCCGCGGGATCGGAGGTGGGGGCGGTATAGACGGTTCTGGCCAGACTGACCATCAGTGGGCTGGTCAACACTCGCGCCAGCGGCACGTCGCGATTCGAGCGCAGGTGATCCAGCACGGGACACCAGCGGTCTTGTGCTGTTGGCCCCACCGCCGTCAGGAATGTCGCCGCGTCCGCAAGGTCGACGGGTTCGATCTCCAGCACAGCCGCGCGCGTCAGGATCGCGCCGCTCCCGGCCACCGCGACCTCATACTCGTCGCTGCGGCAGGTCACCACCAACGGATACTTGTCGGCAACGGCGGCATCAAGGGCGGCGATGGCCTCCGGCAACAGCGCCGCGGGCATCTCGTCCACGCCGTCCAGGACGACCATGACCCGTCCCTGAATGATCATCTGCTCGGCTGCGTCGGGGCCGTAGACGTCGTGGTTGGCCAGCGCTGGATACTCCTCCACGATCCGGCGCGCCAGCCAGGTGTGCAGGTGCTCGGCGCGGGGATCCCAGGAGGAGGCGCTCAGCAGCACCGGCACCGGCTCACCTGGCAGGAGATCCTTCAGCAGATCGAGGGTGAACAGCAGCGCCAGTACGGTCTTCCCCGCACCGGGGGCCCCCAGGACCACCAACTGTCGGGCCCGGATCTCCCGGAACAACTCGACCACGTGGTGCACGTCGTGGCGCAGCCGCACCGGGCGGCCCGGCACCGCACCCTCGGTCAACACTGCGGCCAGGCTGGCCGCCACCGGCCGACCGGTGCTCGACCACCGGATGCGGATCGGTTCGGGACGTCGCAGGGACCGCACCGACGCCTCCTGCGCCCACTGGCGACGCACCGTGTCGGCGAGGTTGTTCACCGCCTGGTCCAGCCTCCGGTTCTGCTCGACGACCACCGCGCCGTTCGCGCTCGGCGGCATCTCGGTGGCCCGCGCCACCTGATCCGATCTGGTCGGCTGCCCCACAGCGGCGCGCTGTCTCGACCGCCACCTCACGAGCGTGACCAGCGCACCCGCGATGGCCAGACTCGTGCTGAGCACCGAAGCCCAGCTGGCGGCCTGCCGCACATCCCCAGTGACGGCCAAGACCACAGCCAGCGACACCAGCCCGGCCAGCAACACCAGCAGTCCCGCCCCGAACACGAGGCCCAGATCACGGTCTGGGCGCCATCGGGTGTGCACGGGACGCATTCTGCCCGTCACGGTTAGCGACCGGCTGGGGGACGGACGCGTGGGCAGCGATAGCCGCCAGTCGTGGCGGTTGGGGCCATCGGGTCATCCACCGTGAATGCCGTCAGTAGGGTGAAGGGACTGGGTGGGCGAGCATGAGGAGGGCCAGGGCGGGGTGGAGGACGCGAAGGTATTCGGGGCGCGGTTGCGTGAGGTGCGGTGTTGGCGGGGGTTGACGCTGCGTGAGGCGGCTGGTTTGGCTGGGTTGTCGTTCAGTTTTTGGGGTCAGGTGGAGCGCGGTGAGAAGGCCGTGAATAGCCGCCGGACGCTGGAGGCGATGGCCACGGTGCTGCGGGTGCATCCCACTGAGCTGACCGGGCAGCCTTGGGCGCCTCGGGATGCGGTCGGCGCTGAGGCGCATGCGGGGCTGATGGTCATCGAGACCGCGTTGGAGCGTTACGAGCTGGGCAGCGACCCGGAGCTGCCCGTGCGGGCCTGGCCGGAGATCCAGGCCGACCTGGACCGGCTCGGGAAGCTCAACCGCACTGTGGACCACGCGGCGCAGGGTGAGCTGGCGTCGGCGTTGATCGGGGAGTTGCATGGCGCCTACTTGCGGCTGCCGCAGCTGCACCGGGAAGTCCTGCTCGGGCTGATAGACGCTTACAGCATCGCCATGTGGACCGCCAAGGACCTCGGCGGTCGTGGGCTTCCGGCGCTGGCGGCCCGTGCCGTGCGGCAGTGCGCCGAGGTGCTGGGTGACATGGTGTGGCTGGGGTACGCCGCTTGGCTGCGTGGTAACGCCACGGGTCAGCTCGACCGAGCAGGGCAGTACCGGCGCTCGGTGGCCGCGGCGGAGACCCTGACTGGGCAGCTCGATGATGTCGAGGCGCTGCAGGCGTGCGGAATGCTGCACCTGTCAGCCGCGCTCGCCGCCGGCGCGCGGGCTGACCGCGCCACTGCGGCTACGCACCTTCAGGAAGCCTCGGCGCTGGCGGCCCGGATGGACACCGAGGTCGGTGGCTGGGCAGGCCTGACGTTCGGGCCGACCAACATCGGGATTTGGCGCACTACTATAGCGGTCGAGCTCGGCGAGCCCGGTCAGGCCCTCGACGTCGCGAAGACGGTGCACCCCGAGCTGCTCTCCCCTCTCCGTCAGGCGCAGTTCTGGGTCGAAGTTGGTCGTGCACTGGTGGCCGAGCGGAAGACCCGGGAGGCGGGCCTGCGGGTCCTGCTGCGCGCCGAGCGGCTCGCCCCGCAGTGGGTCAGGACCAACCTGTTCGTCCGCGAAGCGGTCGCGGACCTGCTACGCCAAGCCCACCGTGGCGCCGGTGGCCGGGAGTTGCGCGGACTGGCGTGGCGCATGGGAGTCGCCCCGACCGGGTGAACGAGTGCGGATTCCGTTCAGGGGGCAATAGTGATACCCCGGATGCTCTTGAGTTCGCCCAGCAGTGCCGAGGACACCGTGACCGGGTAGTCCTCGATGGCGATCTCGGTCTTGCGGGTGCCGTGGCAGAGCAGGATGTGCAGCGGGGTGTCACCCTTGTTCGCCACCAGTGTGGAGCGCAGCTCGACCGCCGCCTCCTGATCCAGTTGGCTGGCCTCGACGCGCAGCATAAACGGCGGCGCACCGCCGGGGTTCTTCTCGGCGTCGCTGATGTCCAGCGGTATCACCGACGATCCGAAGACCGATATCTTGTCATCCCGCCAGTTCACCCGGCCCTGGATCGCCACGGCGGTGTCAGTCACGAGCTGTTCGCTCAGCACGCTATAGGACTTGGCGAAGAACAGCACCTCGATCGACGCGTCGAGGTCTTCTAACGTCACGATCGCCCACGGCTCGCCCTGCTTGTTCACCCGCCGGTCGACCGCCGCGATCATGCCGGACACCACGATCTCGCCTTCCTTGGGTGCTTCGTCAAGCACTGCCGCGATCGGCTTGGGCGCGTGTTTGCGCAGGATGCGTTCGGCTCCGTCCAGTGGATGCGCGGAGACGTAGAGGCCGAGCATTTCGCGCTCGTGCACGAGCAGCTGCTTACGCGGCCACTCCTCTGGCCGCAGCGCGAGGTGAGCCAAGGGTGATGAATCAGCTGGGGCAGGCGTGCCGCCATAACCACCGAACAGATCGAACTGACCTATCGCCTCCTGCCGTTTCAGCCCGGTCACGGCGTCCACGGCTTCCTCATGGATCTGAACAAGGGAGAGTCGCGTGTGACCGAAGGAGTCGAATGCGCCGGCCTTGATCAGAGATTCGATCGTTCGTTTGTTGCAGCAGACGAGCTCAACTTTGTCCAGGAAGTCGGTGAACGAGGTGTAGCGACCTTTCTTCTTGCGTGTGGCGATGATGGACTGTACGACATTGGCGCCTACGTTACGCACGGCGCCCAGACCGAACCGGATGTCACTGCCCGCCGCGGCGAAGTAGAGGCCGGAGTCGTTGACGTCGGGAGGCAGCACCTTGATCCCCATATGGCGGCACTCCGCCAGGTAGATCGCGGACTTGTCCTTATTGTCGCCGGTCGAGGTGAGCTGGGCGGCCATGAACTCGGCCGGGTAGTTGGCCTTCAGGTACGCTGTCCAGTACGAGATCATCCCGTAGGCCGCGGTGTGGGACTTGTTGAACGCGTATCCGGAGAATGGGAGCATGACGTCCCACAGGGTTTGCGTGGCTTCCCCGGACAGGCCGTTGTCCATCATCCCCTTGCGGAAACGCTCGAATTCCTTCTCGAGGATCTCCTTCTTCTTCTTGCCCATTGCCCGGCGCAGCAGGTCAGCGCTACCGAGGCTGTAGCCGGCGAGCCGTTGGGCGATGGCCATGACCTGTTCTTGGTAGACCAGCAGGTGGTAGGTCTCGCCGAGGATCGGCTCCAGTGCGTCTTTGAGATCGGGGTGAATCGGCTTGATCGGCTGGCGGCCATTGGACCGCTCGGCGTAGTCGATATGGGCGTTGGCGGCCATCGGGCCGGGCCGGTACAGGGCGAGCACAGCGGCGATGTCGCCGAATTTCTTCGGCTGCATCCGGCGGAGCAGGTCACGCATGGCGGCACCGTCAAGCTGGAACACACCGAGCGTGTCCCCTCGCGACAGCAGCTCGTAAGCCGGCTTGTCGTCCAGCGTCAGGGTGGACAGGTCGATGTCCACCCCGTGGGTGGTGCTCACGGCCTTGATGGTGTCGTCGATGACGGTCAGGGTGCGCAGGCCAAGGATGTCCATCTTGAGCAGGCCGATGTCTTCACACGACGGGTAGTCCCAGCCAGTGATGATTGAGCGGTCATCGCGCATCCACAGCGGGATCACGTCTAGCAGGGGCTGCGAGGACATGATCACCGCGCAGGCGTGCACTCCCGCGTTACGGACTAGCCCCTCCAGTCCACGGGCGGTGTCCATGATCTTGCCGACCTGCGGATCGGTCTCGGCCAGCGATCGGACCTCGGTGGCCTCGGTGTAGCGGGGATGCTGCGGGTCGAAGATGCCGGATAGCGGGATGTCTTTGGCGGCCACCGCCGGTGGCAGAGCCTTGGAGATGCGGTCGGCGATGGAGAACCCGGGTTGGCCGTGCAGCACGCGGGCCGCGTCCTTGATTGCTGCCTTGGTCTTGATCGTGCCGAAGGTGATGACCTGTGCGACGTTCTCCGCACCCCACTTGTCCACCGTGTACTGCACGACGTCGCCCCGGCGACGGTCGTCGAAGTCGAGGTCGATATCCGGTGGGCTGACCCGCTCGGGGTTGAGGAACCGCTCGAAGATCAGCGAGTGCTCGATGGGATCCACGTCGGTGATGTGCAGGATATAGGACACCAGCGAACCGGTGGCTGAACCACGGCCGGGGCCGACCGCGATCTTCTGCGACTTCGCCCAGCGCACGAGGTCGCCCACCACCAGGAAGTAGCCGGGGAATCCCGTCTGGGAAATCACGCCAAGCTCGATGTCGATGCGCTCGCGATACTCGGGGGTAAGTCCATCCGGGAACCGCGACGGGGTGTATTTTTCCACGTCGCGGCGCAGGAGCAGGTCTTCGGTTTCCCCTTCCTGCAGGGGGAAGCGGGGCATCCGGTTGACCTCGGCGTAAACCTCGTCGTAGGACTCGATTCGTTCGGCGATCAACAGGGTATTGTCCGCCGCGCCAGGGACCTCGGCGTCCCAGTAGGTGCGCATCTCGGCGGCGGACTTGAGGTAATAGCCGTCGCCGTCGAACTTGAACCGGGTGGGGTCGTCCAACGTCTTGCCCGCCTGCACGCACAGCAGCGCGGCGTGCGTTTCGGCTTGGTCCTGGGTGACGTAGTGGCTGTCATTGGTGGCCAGCGGTTTGAGATCAAGTGTCCGGCCGATCTCCAGCAGTCCTTCGCGCACCGAGCGTTCGATGGGCAGCCCGTGATCCATCAGCTCCAGGAAGAAGTTTTCCGCGCCGAAGATATCCCGGTAGTCCGATGCCGCTTGCAGGGCCTCGGCGCGCTGACCGAGACGCAGCCGGGTCTGGACCTCACCCGAGGGGCAGCCGGTGGTGGCGATGATCCCTTTGGCGTACTCGGAGATCAGGTCCCGGTCCATCCTCGGCTTGCGGTAATAGCCCTCGAACGAGGCCCGGCTGGACAGCGTGAACAGGTTGCGCAGCCCGGTGGCGCTGGCGGCGAGCATGGTCATGTGTGTGTAAGCGCCGCTGCCGGAGACGTCGCCGCCCTCACCGAACTCATCCGAGCCGCGCTGGTCAGCCTGACCCCAGAAGATCGGCTTCTTGTAGTGCCGACTGGCCGGCGCAATGTAGGCCTCGATGCCGATGATCGGTTTGACACCGCTCTTGCGCGACGCCCGGTAGAACTCGGCCGATCCGTACATGTTGCCGTGGTCAGTCATGGCCACGGCCGGCATGCCCAGCCGCTGTGCCTCGGCGAACAGCGGGCTCACCTTGGCCGCGCCGTCGAGCATCGAGTACTCGGTGTGCACATGCAGGTGAACGAACGACTCGGGCACGACTGCATGGACGTTCGGCGGGGAGCCTGGTTCCAACCTAGGGTAGCCGCGCAGCTCCAGGATCGAGACGGCACCGCGTCGACATCTTGATCAACTGGCGCGGATGATGAACTCGGCGACCTGCCGCATGTAGCGGCGGTAGCAGGTCACGGCCACCGCGACCTTACCCAAGTCGATCTCGCGGTATTCGTGTACCAGGACGTTGCGCATGCCGACCGAGGGGAGGAGATCGTCGCGCAACTGTTTGTCGATCAGACCACATTCCTCGGCGAGCTCGAAGGATTCCCGGTATGTGGTGGCGACCCGGTGCAGTTGGGCGCCGGCCACGTGTTCGTTGATGGCGGTGGCGAGCTCCACGAGCTGGGTGAGAATGCGCTCGACGCCGTGTCGGAGCATCCGGTTCTCGACCAGCGGCGCCGTCCCTGCCGTCTCGACTCCGGCGAGGTCGTCGAGGAGCCCTCGCATGACCGACAGCTTGGCGTGGACGATCGACGGGTCGAGACGCCGAGGCGTTATGGGCCACTCGCCATCAGTTCCAAGTCCAGCCGCCGCATCCACTCGGTGCCCAGGCGCTGCCCGCTGGCCCGCATCTGTTGCCGAGCGAACTCACCCGGCCGGTACTCGTACAACGGGTCGCCCGGTACCAGGGCATGTTGGCGTGCCACCGGACCGGCCCGATCGAGATCGAGCAGGTCCACCCGGTCGTGGTCGACCAGGTCCATGAGCGCGCAGATCACCGCGACCGCGTCGAGCCCGGTCCGCGCGCGCGAACCGACCGCGACATCGAGATCGCGCGCGTCGGGCTGATCGCGGGAGGCGCTGCCGAACAGCACGACGAGCGAGAGGCCATGGTGGTCGGCCAGGGTTTCGAGGCGGCCGTCGACCGCGGCGTCACGCAGCCGCCGCGCCGCATCGAGAGGAGTGCCCGCCACGCCGTTGAGCATAGGTGAGAGTTCCGCCGGACATGGTGCACGAATCCAGCTCCGCCTACGAGCGGAGCTCGTGGGTGTTGTCGGGGAGCTGGTGGGTGACTCCGTGTCGGGCGAGTAGTTCCATGATCGGGACGGCGACGCGGCGGGTGGTGTCCAGGGCTTGGCGGGCCTGGCTGAGGGTGAACGGGCTGGGCAGGGCGCGCAGCCGCTCGATGGCGGCAGTCTCCGCCCCGGGAGCGAGGTAGATCCCATCGGTGATCTTGAGTAGCTCACCGGCTCGCACGGCGGCGGCGAGCTCTTTGCCGCCCAGCCCGAGCGCGGCGAGCCGGTGCGCCTCGGGTGCGGCGAAGGGCCGGGCCGCGAGCTCGGCGCGGAGTTCGGTGATCGCGCCGCGGACTGCGCTGGGTAGTCCAGAGACCGACCCTGCGGTCGACCCAGCGACATGTACCCGCCCGTTGGCGCTGGTCAGCCTGACAGCGGTCGGCTGACCAGCGGCCAGCCCACGAGCGGTCGGTGTAGCGCCCAGCAGCAGCTCGACCAGCCGCGCGTCCGGCATCCCCGTGACTTGCCGGGCGATCTCCAGCGGCATCCCCGGCTCCAGTGGATTCGCGACGGCGTGGTCTGCCACGGCGCGCGCGAGCCGGGTGGCGCGCTGCGCCAGGACCGCAGGGTCGATCAGCCAGCCTCCTGCCTGCGGCATCCCAGCGGGCTCGGGCGCGCCCATGGCGATCAGCTCCTCGCGCTGGATCAGACCACGGCGGCGCAGCTCGGCGGCGCCGTCCGGGGTGCTGTCCATCGTGCACAGCTCGGTGGCGCGGGCCGCGGCCGCCCCTCGGCGGCGCAGCGCGGGTGGGGCCACATCCAGCACGGTGACCCCGACGGGGACGCGCCGGGTACCGGGATCGCGCAGCAGCGCGCGGTCCCCGATCCGCAGCGGCAGCGGTTGCGCCAGGCCCAGCCGCGCGGTGTCCCCGCCCAGAGGCCGGACCCGCGCCGCCACCGCGGCCGTGCCAACGTGCAGCACCACCTGCTGGGGCAGCTCGGCCGCCGGGCCGGCGGACAGCCGGACGTCAACGGTGCCGGTGGCCAGCCAAGCTCCCGGGGTGAGCAGGGCGCCGCGGCGCACGGCCTCGCGGGGTACCCCTCGCAGGTTGACCGCCACCCGGGCCACCGAGGACACGGACTCGACGGGCCGGCCTAGGGACTGCAGCCCCCGCACGCCCACCCGCCGCCCGCCGGGGCCCAGCTCCAGCTCGTCGCCGACGTGCAGCGTCCCGCCGGCCAGCGTCGCGGTGATCACAGTGCCCGCGCCGTGGATGGTGAACACCCGATCCACCCACAGCCGGACCTCGGCGTCGAGGTCCGGCTGTGGGTGGATCGGCGACCAGCGAACCCAGCGCGGCCCGCAGGTCATCCAGCCCAGCCCCGGTGGCGCCGGAGACGCAGACCGACGGGACCCCGCCCAGCGACGAACTCGCCAAGTGCTCCAGCGCCTGCGCCCGGGCCGCCCGCGGGTCCATCAGGTCGCCGCGGGTCACCGCCAGCAGCCCGTGCCGCACGTTCAGCGCGTGCAATGCCTCCAGGTGCTCCTGGGACTGCGGCATCCAGCCCTCGTCGGCCGCGACCACGAACAGCACGGCGGGTACCGGGCCGATGCCGGCGAGCATGTTCGGCACGAACCGCTCGTGCCCGGGCACGTCAACGAACGTCACCGTCGGCCCGGTGGGCAGGGTCGTCCAAGCGAACCCCAGGTCGATGGTCATCCCCCGCTGGCGCTCGGCCGCCCAGCGGTCTGGTTCCATCCCGGTCAACGCGCGGACCAGGGTGGACTTGCCGTGATCAACATGACCCGCGGTGGCTACGACATGCATGCCAGCAC
>JBOHFY010000086.1:0-3750 GCA_050699895.1 Pseudonocardiaceae bacterium | reverse complement strand
GTGCGGTTGTGGGATCTCACCGATCCCCGCCATCCCGCACTGTCAGCCCCCCTGACCGGCCACACCGACACCGTCGACACGGTGGCGTTCAACCCGGATGGGCACACCCTGGCCACCGGCAGCGCCGATGGCGGGCTGCTGTTGTGGAATCTCACCGATCCCCGCCACCCCGAACTACTGACGCCCCTGACCTACACCAACCATTCCATTCTCGGGGTGGCGTTCAGCCCGGACGGGCACACCCTGGCTGGCAGCGGTGCCGATAATACGGTGCGGTTGTGGGATCTCACCGATCCTCGCCACCCCGCACGATCAGCGCCCCTGTCCGGCCACACCAAAACTGTCGTCGGGGTAGCGTTCAGCCCGGACAGTCATACCCTGGCCAGCGGCAGCGCTGACGAGACGGTGCGGTTGTGGGATTTCACCGACCCCAGCCACCCCAAACCACTGCCGACCCTGACAGGCCACACGCAAACTGTCTACCGAATAGCGTTCAGCCCGAACAAGCGCATCCTTCTGGCCAGTGGTAGCTACGACCATACGGTGCGGTTGTGGGATGTCACCGATCCTCGACATTCTGAACCACTGCCGACCCTGACCGGCACCGACGCTGTGGCCGTGGTGGCTTTTAGCCCGGATGGACACACTCTGGCCGCCGGCAGCGCTGATGGTATGGTGCTGTTGTGGGATCTCACCGACCCCAGCCATCCCAAACCGCTGCCGACCCTGACCGGCCACACTGACGTTGTCGCGGGGGTGGCTTTTAGCCCGGATGGACATACCCTGGCCACCGGCGGTGCTGATCGTACGGTGCGGTTGTGGGATGTCACTGATCTCCGCCACCCCGCACGATCAGCGACCCTGAAGGGCTACACCGGTGGGGTAGGCGGGGTGGCGTTCAGCCCGGGCGGGCATACCCTGGCCACCGGCAGTGCTGGCGGTGATACGGTGCGGTTGTGGGATATTACCGATCCCCACCATCCCGCACTATCAGCGTTTCTGACCGGCCACACCAGCCTAGTCTACGCGGTGGCCTTCAGCCCGGACGCGCACACCCTGGCCAGTGCCAGCGGCGATGGAACAGTGCGGTTGTGGGACACCGACCCCGATGAGGCCATCAAGAACATTTGCCCCTTGATCGTTACTCCGCTCACTCCTGACCAATGGCAGCAGTACATCCCCGACCTACCCTATAAGCGCCCCTGCTAGCATCATTGGTTGCATGTGCAACTATTATCGCTCTGGATCAACGGCTTTGGCACGGTGCAGCAACTCACCCTAGTTCGAACACGGCAAACTCGTGCTGGGTCTCGCCAGCCAGGCCTCGGCCAGCGGTGCCGGACGCCTGCTCTGGGGTCGATCACTGGCTAGGCTCGGTGAGCGAGGGCTGGGCGAGTTGGGAGGGACACATGCAGGAGTCACACTGTGCGGTGGTGACGACCATCGATAGCGCGGAGGGGGCCGAGGTGCTGGCGCGGGGGATCGTGGAGGCGCGACTGGCCGCTTGCGTGCAGATTGTCGGGCCGATCCGCAGTATTTATCGGTGGGAGGGTGATGTGCAGAGCGACCAGGAGTGGCAGTGTTGGATCAAGACCAGTACTGATCGGCTGGACGCGCTGACCGAACACATCAAGAAGAATCACAGCTACGACGTGCCGGAAGTCATTGCCCTGCCGATTGTGGGTGGTGGTGCCGACTACCTGTCATGGGTGACAGCCGAGACCCGGCCGACCTGAGCGCTACCGGCGCAGGCTGGAGATGATCTGGTCCCGTAAAGCGCCGGTAGCGCTTCGGTCGGTGGTGGTCGTGAGCGTAGACGCGAGGGTCAAGAGCCGCTGCCTGGCAATGCTGGCTTCCGTTCGCGTGGTCGCCTCAATGGCGTCTGCGACCAGCGAGGTTGCGCGGTCGAAGTCTTTAGTGTGGACTGCGAGGGTAGTGAGA
This sequence comes from Pseudonocardiaceae bacterium, assembly GCA_050699895.1. Taxonomy (GTDB): domain Bacteria; phylum Actinomycetota; class Actinomycetes; order Mycobacteriales; family Pseudonocardiaceae. The sequence continues at coordinate 1,809 of JBOHFY010000086.1, read as the reverse complement.
TCGGCAAGCGTCAGCGCGCGGGCTTTGTTCTCTGTGGGAGACAACGACGCGAGCAAGGAGTCAGCGGCGGCGGTTGCGTCACGGTGATGCAGGGCCGTATACGTTGATACGGCCAAGCTGCCGAGCCGATTCGGGGTGAAGAACGCTGTCCAACTGCGCTCGCTGCGTGGGCGGGCAAAGTCGAACGCGGTGAGCGAGCGCTCCAGGGCGCGTAAGGCTCCGGTTTCGTCACCAAGACGGGCCAGTTCCTCAGCTTCGCGGGCTGAAATCCAGGAGCGGGTAGCTGGCGCGGAGCTGCCCGGTATGTACTCCTGGGCTTGTTGCAGCAGTCGGACGGCCGGCGCGATGTTATTGCGGGACGCCGCCAGGTAGCTCCAATATCCGAGCGTGCAGGCGGCCAGCGCGCCGTCGCCGGTTTTCCTGGCGATCTTCAGCGTTGACCGCCAGGCGTTGACGGCTTGGTTCGCGTGGCCAAGGTCGAAATGTAACCAGCTCACCAATGCATCCGTTTCGCCCATTGAGATTGTAAGCTGATGTCGAACGGTGTCCATGTGAGCTTGCCCAGCAGGGAGACGAGCATCGCGCGGTGGCGCGTGAGTGATTCGAGAACTTGACGGGCCGGCACCGTTTCCTCAGTGTCGAAGAAATCCTCTGTGCGGTCCTGCACGAGCTGAGCTGTGGCGGCGTCGACGGGCCGCCCCTTGTCCACCGAGTCCATAAGTCGCTGCCATGGCGTGTTGGTCAGCAGCTCGCTACTGACGGTAACTCCTGCGGTCGTGAAGAGCTCGCGTCGGCGTACAGGGCTCTCCTTGTCCTGGTCTGGCTCCTCCACGATAGCTCGGACAAGGTGAGACGTCGAACCACAGCAGGTCAGCCGGGATGTGCAGCGCGCGTGCCCAGGTGTCCAGCTTGTGGAGGTCACCGATGGGTGTGGACGATCGCTCGATCCGGCTGAGCTGGCCCTGAGTGATGCCGAGCCAGTAGGCAAGCTGGGTCTGCTTGACTCGGGGGGAGTGAACCGTCCGATAGGTGCGCAGGAAGCGGCCGAAATGCCGGCTGAGCAGGGCCGACCTGATTTCCTGTTGCTCCCAGAAAATCGGTGGGCAGTACCGGAGCCGCATTCGGCGCGGCCTCAGTGGCTTTCACGCGCGGCCTGCGGTCGTTCACCGCCACGGCGGCACTGGGCGACGGCGGCACTGGGCGACGCGCGACACGGGTTGTGTGGCGATCGCTCATCGGTGCTCCCGTCATGCCGGCGTATGCGCGGAGTGTAGCGCACAGGGATCTTCGACCTGTGCGTATGAGCCTGACGCATACGCGCAGGTCCGCCAGCGGCTCATATGCGCTCGGTTCTTTGCGGATCCGGCCGATCGGCGACACTATATGAGCCGTCGATCGGAGAAATGCTCATCCAGACCGTGGCTGAGATGGCGGAGCAGCGCCCAGGAGGAGGAAGAATGGTAGCTGAGAAGGAACGGGAGACGACGTCGGGCAAGTCCCCGGCTGCCACGACAGGGAGGAATGCGGTATGACCCGTCCTGACCCGCCGGAAGGACCGCTAGTCCACCCGGATCCGCCGGGCAAGGGCCGGCGCAAAGCGATACCGGCGACGTGTGCGCTGCACCGGGGCCCGGTGGGTTTCGCCAATCGCCTGGTGAGCCAGCGCGACGGGACGATCGTGCTAGATCCCCACGTCACCGGCGCCTGCATCATGACCCTAGACGAGGACAGCGCCACAACCCTCCGAGACATACTCACGGAGTGGCTGGCGTAGCACTGCTCACTGCCGTGAACTCGACGCTACGGACG
>JBOHFY010000085.1:0-1786 GCA_050699895.1 Pseudonocardiaceae bacterium | reverse complement strand
GAGTACGGCGGCCCCGACGATCTGCCCCCGGTAGCGCCGCCACACCTGGCGCGGCCACCGGGTGATCACGGTGGCGCGGCGGCGAGAAACGGGTCGACCCACGGTGTGGGGCTTACCATATGTGTGGCGGTCCTGTGGGGGTATTTCGTGACTGACGTGTTCGTGTCCTATGCGCGCGAAGATCTTCCCTTCGTCCGGCGGCTGACCGCGGCGCTGCGGGCCAGGGGCCGGAAGGTCTGGGTTGATCTCGAGGACATCACCGCCATCACCGAGGCGGACGTGGTCGCCTTCGTTATCACGCCCGACTCGGTCGCCTCCAAGGTCTGCCGGATCGAGCTCGACTGCGCGACCAAGGCGTCGAAGCGCCTCGTCCCGATCCTCGCCCGCGAGACTCCCGCTGATGGTGTGCCGGCGGCGCTGGCCGAGCTGAACTGGCTGTCCTTCCTGGACGGTGCTGACGTCGAGGCCGGCGTCGACCGGCTCGTCGAGATCCTGGACACCGACATCGACCGGGTCCACCTGCACACCAGGCTGCTCACCCAGGCCCGTGCATGGGAAACCCGCAGCCGCGACCGCAGCCTGCTGCTGTGCGGCGCCGAACTGAAAGAAGCCGTGCAGGCCGCGGATTCCGTACGGCGTCCAGAACGCTGCGGATTGCCTTCACAAAAGATTGTGCCGCTGCCGGTCGGCGGCCGGACCGTCCCGGACTCGATCGAGGCGTGGACCACCAGCTACCTCGACGCGGTGGTCGATGGGCCGCGCTCAGCCGGGGTTGTCGGCAAGATCGCCTGTGCGGTTCCGTGACCATGTCCGCGACGCGCCTATCCCCAACCACTCCGCCAATACTTCGAGGGACGTATCGTGCTCGGTGATGGTGTCGTGAAGTCGGTCGATGGCCATGGGTGACGGCGGTAGCGATCCAACAATCTGACCCCGTGATCCGCGCGGTCCTTGCCGAGCATGCCCCCGAGGACTGCGCCCGGTTCGAAGCCGAGTTCGCGCCGCGCTTGCCGGCGCAGCCGACGATCTCGACCTGTCCGCTGTCGAAGCGGTGCTGGCGCTGGCACATGCTGGCCACCATGGTTGCCAACCCGCTCACCCCCGAAGAACCGGCCCAACTCCAGCGCGCGAAGGCCGGAGACTTCACGGGCCTGTCCACCGGCGACGAGAGCGGGAACTGGGTACGGCTGTAGATGTCCCGCTACGGGCACATCTGGCTGGAGATCGCCCAGCAGCAATACGACGACCTCACCGCCCACGTCCGTGAGCTGGTCGACTGCGCGATCGAGCAGCTGCTCGAAGACCCGACCGGCCGCCGTGACGCCGTCTCCCGGCTCACCCGAACTCCCAGGCCATCGTCGTTTTCAGCTCGCTGGCCGCGCTGCTGGGCCGTGGTGGTCCCGTCACATGCCTCGACATGCCCGTCTGGCGGGTCGAGCGATCACAAGACACCTCAGGCGTGGCACAAACAGTTTGTACTACGAACAGTTCGTGGTGCGCGAGTCGTGCAGACCTGATCGGCCGGGCTCGGGAACTCCGTGACCTGCAGGCGCTGCGCGCCAAGCTTCGCTACCTCCCGAGCCGCATCGCACGTCGAGTATGCCCACTGTGCGGGCGCTGGGAACCGGCAATAGCGGGATCAGGCTGTCTGCGATTATGGTAGTCCAGATCCTGCAAAATCGGGAATATCGAGTACTCTCAGGGCGTGAGCAGTAACTATGTTCCTCGACTCGCAGACGAGCTGATCACTGAGCTGCTCGCGGAGTTTCCCGCTCTGCTGCTGGTC
>JBOHFY010000084.1:0-10570 GCA_050699895.1 Pseudonocardiaceae bacterium | reverse complement strand
GGGGCGGGCCCAGCGGGGTGGGGTGCGTCGGGTCGGTGACGTTCCACAACCGCACCGACTGGTCGGCGCTGCCGCTGGCCAGGGTGCGCCCATCAGGACTGAACACCACCGCGTTGATCCATTTGGTGCGGCCGGTCAGGGGTGGGCCCAGCGGAATGGGATGAGCCGGGTCGCCCACATTCCACAACCGCACGGTCTGGTCGTAGCTGCCGCTGGCCAGGGTGCGCCCATCAGGACTGAACGTCACCGCGTTGACCAGGTCGGTGTGGCCGGTCAAGGGCTGGCCCAGGGCCGTGGGATGGGCCGGGTCGGTCACATTCCACAGCCGCACGGTGTGGTCGTAGCTGGCGCTGGCCAGGATGTGCCCATCAGGACTGAAGACCACTGCGGTGACCTCGTCGGTGTGGCCAGTCAGAGGTGGACCCAGCGACGTGGGGTGAGCCGGGTCAGTCACATTCCACAACCGCATCGTCCGATCGGCGCTGCCGCTGGCCAGGGTGCGCCCATCAAGGCTGAACACCACCGAGCGGACGTGGTCGGTGTGGCCGCTCAGAGGTGGACCCAGTGACGTGGGGTGAGCCGGATCGGCCATATTCCACAGCCGCACGGTGTGGTCGTCGCTGCCGGTGGCCAGGGTGCGCCCGTCCGGACTGAACGCCACGGTGGTGACCCCGTCGGTGTAGCTGGCCAGCGAGGTGGACAAGGCGGCGTTCCCCAGAGTGACCAGGGCCGTATAGCGGTCCTGAGCCGGCCGCATGCGGTATGCGGTGAGGTCGAGTTGCGCCGCGAGAGACGCGTCTTTGTCGCGCAGCAGGTCAGCTTGGGCAGTGATCTGGTTGAAGGTCACGGTGTCACGTTCTTGCTGCGCGGTGACGCGTTGCTGGAAAGCGACGGCTGCGGTCCCCGAGGCGATCAGGGCCAGCACGGACAGCACAACAAGCACGGTGCGGCGGAGCCTGGCGGCACGATGTTCCTGTTGGGTGGACGCGGCAAGAAACGCGGATGCAGCGGGGCTCACGTTGTTCGATGTCGAGGCCGCCCAGGTGCGGGCCGCCTCCAGGCGGCTTCCCCGGTACAGCCCGGCGGTATCGCGGCCCTCCCGATCCCAGACTACGGCGGCGTCCTCGAGATCCTGGCGGATCAGGTTGCCGGCCCGGTCGGTGTCGATCCACTGCCGCAATCGCGGCCACGCCCGCACCAGGGCTTCGTGGGTGATCTCGACGGTGTCCCGCTCCTGAGTGAGCAGCCGGCCATCGGTGAACGCATCCACCACCGGCCCCACGCTGCCGGGATCCAGACCCCGCAGCAGGTCCGCGCGGGCCACTCGACGCCGGGTGTCCTCGGTGCCATCGCCGATTTTGATCAACCGCAGGAACAGGGCCTGAGCCGCGTGCTGCCCGGACGGGTCCAAGGTAGCGAAAACACCCTCGGCCGTGGTCGCCACCGCGCACTGAATACCACCGGTGGCGCGGTAGCCGTCCACAGTCAACAGGTGGCCGTGGCGCTGCTGCCAGGTGGCCCGCAGCGCGTGCGCCAGCAACGGAAGCCGCCCGGCCCCATAGCCGCTCATCCCGCCCACGGTGTCCCCGAGATCCCGCAGCAACAGGTCGACCAGACCCGCTTCGACGTCGAGCCCCACAGCCTGTGCCGGGTAGCGGATGGCCGCCCGTAACTCGGTGTCCGACATCGGGCCGACCACCAGCTGATTGTCCTGCAATGCGGCGAGCAGGTGGGGGTAGTCGGCGCAGGCGGCGTAGAAATCCGCCCGCACACCCACCACGACCAACCCCACCTGCCGCGGCGGGCTGGCCAGCTGCGCGAGCACGTCGATGAACGCGCGCCGCTGCTGATCAGCGGGGCACAGGGTGAACAGTTCCTCGAACTGATCGACCACCACCACAACCCGGGCCCCCGAGTCCTCAGCACCCAGGAGACCCCGTAGCACCGCTTCGGCTTGGTGCGGGCTGGCCGTTAGCTCCTCGGCCAGGGTTACCGGATCGGCACCGGTCAGCGCGGCGATCTCAGTGGCCAGCGCGGCCAGCGGTCGCGCGGTGGGGGTGAGCACGATCCTCGGCCACCGGCTCGACCCCGGCAGGGCACCAGCCTCCAGTTTGTGAAGCAGACCGGCCTGCAGCAGGGACGACTTCCCCGCTCCCGACGGCGCCACCACCACCTGCATCCCACCGACCCGCAGGCGCGCGTCAAGACGCGTGATCAACGCCGCCGTCAGCTGATCCCGGCCGAAAAACCACCTCGCCTGCGCACGCCCGAAAGAGGCCAACCCCGGATACGGGCACTCCTGCACCACCGCGCCTGGCTCAACCCGCCGCACACCGTCCGCGTAGTGCACGTGCAGATCCCGACCGACCTGGTTGACGTGGGCTCCGCCGGTAGCGACGGCCTCGAAACGGGCAGGCTCCCCCGTAGGCTGTGGCCGTCCCGGCTGCTCCTCGGAGCGTCCCATTGATCACTCCCCAGTAGTGGCGTGCACGTCACGGCCCGCCTGGCTCACCCGGCTGTCGCCAACGACGCGGTCTGCATAGTGATCGTGACGGCCCGCGGGGCATCGGCCTCAGCCAGCGCTGAACGCAATTCCGCCGCCACCCGCCGCAGTCGACGCCAATGCCGACAGTTCCGGATCCACGTCCCCCTCCTCCATACTCGCCCGCGGTGGCGGTCACCTTATGCTGGCGAGCAGGGCCCCCCGCGAACTGGCCAACGCAGCCGAGCTGGTTCCCGCATGGGCACTTCGTCCGTGGCTCAGTCGTCGGGGATTGGGGCCTCACGTCAGCACTGGACCTGGCGTGAGCCACCTGCGGGTGTCGCTTCCGTCGGCCCGGCACGCTTGGTAGTAGAGCTCCTGGAGCGCACGGGTGACTGGACCGGGATGGCCGTCGCCGACCGGGGCGCCGTCAACGGCCACCACCGGGGTGATCTCGCTCCGCGTTCCTCGACGGCCACCCCGAGATCGCCTGACAGCAGATCCAGCGCGCTGCGCCGGGTGATGCTCTCCAGAATCGAGGAGCTCAGGTGTGGCGTGGCGACCCGGCCCGCGCTGTTGAGCAGGATCGATTCGTCGTAGCCGTTGGTCGTCGCCTCCAGCCGCGCCAGGCGGAAGTTGTAGTAGTTGGCCGCGGCCTTCACTCGTGGTGGCGCGGTCGAGTCGTCCGCCCGCCGCCAGGACGACACCTGGCAGGTGATGCCGGTGGTGATCGACTGCTCGCGGGGCGGGGAACACCGGCATGAAGAAGCCGCAGTCCCTCGCCGACCCTCCGACCGGGTGGGGTCCCTGCGGTGGGTTCACAGCTCCAGGGACTCCCCGCGCGGGGTGGCCGCGTTGAGCTCGGCCGTCACGCCGTCGGGCGTGGCCACCGGAGACGTGCTCACCGCGCCGGAGCTGTCGATCACCAGCCGGCGCAGGCCGCCTAGCGTACACGCGTAGCCCATCGAGACGACCTCGTAGGAATCGCTCACGCCCACCATGTTCCCGATCGGCGCATCAGGCGGGTGCGCAGACCCAGCTCGTCGGTCTCGGGGGCGGCGTCGTCCGGCCGGACCGAGCGCCCCCGGACGACGGCGAAGGACTGTGTTACCCAGTCGCCTGCCTCGAATTGCCTCCGCTCATCCCGATCGCCTATCGGCGGGCGGAGTTGCAATGACCCGATCGATGTCGGCCGGTCATCCTGGCTCTGGTGACTCGGTGGAAGTGGTGGACTTCTCATGCGCTGACACGAACCTCTTGATCGCGCTTCCATGAAAGAGTTCCCACGTACACCTCCTGTGTCGCCGGTCCTGCGACGGTAGCAGAAAGCACGCGAAATGAGCACCGGCGTTTTCGTCCTGATCTTAGCTTCGTCTATTCACGGGTGTGGTCATCTGGTTGGGTCGTTTCACAATCTGTATAGTGGGGCCGGGAATCCACGGCTGGTCGCTGCCTGGTGCGCTTTCGCCTGTGTCTGGGGTAGAGCGTCGGCGAAGTCGGCGGGCATTGATGAACGGACCCGCCCGGGGGCGACACTTTGTGTCACGATCATCCGATGCCCGCAACACCCCGGACCTGATGTCACTGTCAGTGAGGCCCGGGGGAGGGATGCCGCGTCGTTCCGCAACAGATCCACTCACCCCCCGGTGGGGCGGAAGAGACGAGCGCTGGGACCACGAGCGGCCCGTGCCGCTGCCGCATGACGCGCCACGCCAGGTGGCCGGCGACAGCGCCGAGGCCCCGCGCCTAGATGCCCGCTCGCGACAGGGCGACGCACCTACCGCAACTCCACACACGATCGTGAAACGGCCGTGTGTCATCTGGTTGGGAGTCTCGACCGACCTTTTTATTGATCTTGCTGTTGGGTGGTGGGCAGGGTGTGGTCACTGACTGTCGGGTGGGGTCTGAGCGGCACACATCTCGATCGCGGCGGGTGGTGAGCCGTTCAAGTTTTGTTGGGGGATGGCGATGGGTGGGATGCTGTCGGTCATGTCTGAACCGCCGCGGCGGGTGTTTGTGAGCCACACGTCTGAGCTGCGGCGCCTGCCTGAGGGGCGGTCGTTCGTGGCCGCCGCGGAACAGGCGGTGACCCGAGCTGGGGACGCCATTGTGGACATGGCGTACCTCGGCGCCCGGGATGAGGCACCCGCGCGGGTGTGCCGGCAGGAGGTGGCCAAGGCCGATGTGTATGTGGCGATCATCGGGTTTCGTTACGGCTCGCCGGTGCGCGACCACCCCCAGCTGTCCTACACCGAACTGGAGTTCCAGGCGGCCAGCGAGGGCGGCAAGCCACGGCTGGTGTTCCTGCTTGATGAGCAAGCACACGGACCCCGAGACCTGTTCGTCGACCGGGACCACGGTGACCGGCAGGAGGCGTTTCGGACCCGGCTGGCCGATAGTGGGCTGACCACGGCGTCGGTGAGCACTCCGGAACAGCTCAGTGAGGTGCTCTTCCAGGCCCTGGTGGGGCTGCCGAAGCCTAGTTCGGTGCTGATGCCAGTGGGGCGGGTGTGGAACGTCCCGGCGCGAAATCCCGCTTTCACCGGCCGTGAGCAGCTTCTGATCAGCCTGCGCGCCGCCCTGTGTGCGGGCCGCTCGACGGTGGTGCAGGCGGTGCATGGCATGGGTGGGATCGGCAAGACCGCGTTGGCCATCGAGTACGCCCACCGTCACGGCGGTGACTACGACGTGGTGTGGTGGGTGCCCTCGGAACAACCAGCGCTGATCGCGGATCGATTGGCTGAACTGGCCCGGGCACTGGGCCTGGCGGACCAGGCCGACACGGCGGAGGTGGCGGTGTCGCGCCTGCTGGGCGCGTTGCGGGGACGGGACCGTTGGTTGTTGATCTATGACAATGCTGCGGCGCCACACTTCGTCGCCCCCTTCATGCCGGGTGGTGCCGGCCATGTGGTGATCACTTCCCGGCATCCGGACTGGCAGGAGCTGGCCGCGCCGGTGGAGGTGGATGTGTTCGACCGCTGTGAGTCGGTCAGCCTGCTGCGCCAGCGGCTCCCCCGGCTGGCTGAGGATGATGCCGCTCGGGTCGCGGATGCGCTGGATAACCTGCCGCTGGCGCTCACCCAAGCGGCGGCCTACCTCCACGCGACCGGGCTGACCACCCAAGCCTACCTGCAGCAGCTGACCCGCCAGGTCATCGCGATCCTGGCTCAGGGGGTGCCGACGACTTATCACGCGTCATTGGCCGCGAGCCTGCGCCTGGCGTTCGATCAGCTGGCCGCCGAGGACCCCGCCGCGTTGGTGTTGCTGCGGCTGGCCGCACAGCTGGCGCCCGAGCCGATCCCCTTGACCCTGTTCACCGCCTGGGCCGACCGGCTGCCCCCACCGCTGAAGGTGGCGGTGGGTGACCCGGTGGCCTTCGCCGGGGTGACCGGACTGTTGCGGCGCTGTGCACTGGCCCGGGTAGGCCCGGACAGCCTGGAGGTCCACCGGCTCGTGCAAGCCGTCCTGCGCGACAGCCCGATCTGCACCCCCGACGGAGATGATATGACCGTGGTCGCCCGGCGGCTGCTGCACGACGCTGTGCCGGCTGACCCGTGGAACAACCCCGCCAGCTGGCCGGCCTGGAGGCAGCTGCTGCCGCACGTACTGGCCGTCACTGACCCCGCCCGCGGTGCCGACCCGGACCACAATGACCTCCCCTGGCTGCTCGACCGTGCCGCGACCTACCTGGTGACCCGGGGTGAGCCCCGGCCTGCTCGGGCGCTGTTTGAACGCGTGTACCAGCTGAACCGGGACCTGCTCGGTGATGACCACCCCGACACCCTGAACTCGGTCAGTAACCTCGCCAACGATCTGCGGGAGCTGGGTGAGCACCAGCGGGCCCGCCAGCTTGATGAAGACACCCTGACCCGCCGCCGCCGGGTGCTCGGTGACGACCACCCCCATACTCTGAACTCAGCCCACAACCTCGCTCTTAATCTGAGAGAGCTGGGTGAGCACCATAAGGCCCGCCAGTTGGATGCAGACACCCTGACCCGCTACCGCCGGGTGCTCGGTGACGACCATCCCCACACCCTGGGCTCTGCCCACAACCTCGCCGGTGACTTGCGGGAGCTGGGTGAGCACCAGCAGGCCCGCCAGTTGGATGAAGACACCCTGGCCCGCCGCCGCCGGGTGCTCGGTGACGACCACCCCCACACCCTGGACTCAGCCCACAACCTCGCGCTGGACTTGCTTGCGCTCGGTGAGCACGAGCGCGCCCTCGAGCTGGAAGAGTGGATCAAAGCCCACTGCTGGTCATGACCGACACCTCGGTTGCGCGCCATTTCGCCCGGCGGGCTCCATTTTCGCTGACGTGATCACCGTATGTGCGACCGCCAAAAATCCCGACCAGGACCCGGCGCGCGCTTTATGGATGATCAGCAACTCGCGGAAAATTCAGGAGATGTCCCAGTATTGATCTTGAAAATCTTGGCAGAGGTATTGCCTTGCGCGGTCCCCGACGCCATTGTGCTCCGCCATGAGACATTGCCCGGAAGTTGGGTATTTAAGGCGGGTGCTACCTTCTTTTCTTGAGAATTCCCAATCGTCGAGCTGCGAGTACCCGCACATCGCCACCGTGGCGAGGCCGTTTATGTCGCTGCCGATACAGTTCCGGGATTTCACATTGCGGATCTGGAAAACATTTGGGTTGTCGTCGCGCGGGTCTGGGAGTTGCCAGCGCTGGCCGGTGTCGTTCGGGTCGCATTTAACCTGGCGGACCAGGGAGTCGCCGGAGTCGGATGGGGCGGCCAGGCACTTGCCGGAGTATTGGTTTCGAATGTGGAACCCAGTAACTGGATTTGACGCTAGGGGCTGTTGCAGTGGTGTCGCTTGTGGCCCAGCTACTGGCGGCCCGGCGGGAGCCGACTGTGTCGTAGGCGGTCTCCCTGGTCGCGATGAGAACGGGTCAGGCGGGCGTTGTGGGGACGATAGTGCCGGCCCAGGTGGTTCTGCCTGGGTGACTGGCGGCACTGAGATGGTGGTGAGCGGGTGGTAGTCGGGGGCAGATCTCGCGGGGACTGACCTCTGAGGAGTAGAGTCAGCAAATATTCTCGTTCTCCACGCGGCGAAGCCGCCGACCGTCGTGACGATAGTCAACAGCGACACCAAGGCTAAGCCCCAGCGATGATGCTTCGTCGGTGCCTTGTGGTGCGGGGTGCGGCGGGGTCTGAGAACCGCGCTGGAAACGCCTGAGTCCAGTTTCGATCGAGAACTTTCGGTGCCGGCGCTTTGTGGAAATAAAACTGTGTCGGGTGAGTTTGGCGAGCGGGACTGGGTCTGGTCCCTGATGGGGGACAGCTCAGTCATGGTGAAACCGAACTCGACTTGGAGATGTTGCAGGGCGACCCCTAACGCCAACGGATCGGCGAAGCGGTTCTGTCGCTGTCTGGCCATGGCCTTGCGTAGAAAGGCCATCACCTGCTCAGGAACGTCCGGCCGGGCGATGTCGGGAGGGTCTTCGGTGAGAATTCGGCGCAGCACCAATGCGATGCTCTCGTGGGTGCCGTGCCGATGAGGGGGATTTCCGGACAACAATTGGTACAGCGTCGAGCCCAGCGCGTAGACGTCGGAGGCTTGGCTTGGCGGTATGTCCTCCAGAATTTCCGGCGCGGTGTGGTGGAGGGTCAACGCGTCGGTCCGAGTTGAGAGCTCGCTGGTGTCGAGCAAGCGCGCGACACCGAAATCAGCCAGCGCTGGCTCCCCGTAGCTAGAGACCAGGATGTTTTCTGGCTTGATGTCGCGATGCAGGATTCCGGCATCGTGCGCGGCGGCCAGCGCGCCGGCAACCTTCACGCCGACTCGCAGCGCTTCCTTCAGCGGCAGCGGGCCGTCCCGGTCGAGGCGCTGCTTGAGTGAGCCGTGTTCGAAGTATTCGGTCGCGACGTAGGGGCGGCCCGAGCGGGCCGTCCCGGTGTCGAGCACGGTCACGACGTTGGGATGCCCGGTGAGCCGGCTGGTCAGCTGGCATTCTCGCTCGAACCGGGTCAGGGCCGCCTCGTCGACGGACGGGACCGTCAGCACCTTGACGGCGACCTCGCGGTCAAGGTGCTCCTGCCGCGCCCGGTAGACGACGCCGAAGCCTCCTTGGCCTACTCGAACGAGGTCGCGGTAGCCGTCGATCTCCTCGGTGCTGTCCCTGGACTGTCTGGCCTTTTTGGCCTTCCCCCACACCCACATGTCACACGCCCTCATCAGGGGTGGGAGTCCTCACACCGGTTGAGGAGTCCCTGAAACTGGCTACGGACCGGGGAGAATACACGCAGGCACCACGGGTGGCAGGGAGTATCTGTCTGACTGCCTGGACGATCGCGCGGTGCGGCGTCGGTAGGTTGGTGGGGGTGGATGGGGTTCCGGTGGTGTTGCGGCGGTTGTTGCCAGAGGCTGGGAGTGTTACCGCGATCGGGGCGCTGGAGGGGCTTGCGCTGGGCGAGCTGGCTCCTGAGCACCGCCCGTACGTGGTGCTCAACATGGTGGCCACCGTCGACGGCGCGGCCACGGTGGCGCACCGCACCGCTCCGATCAGCACCCCGGAGGACCGGCAGTTGTTCCACGAGCTGCGGGCGCACGTCGATGCGGTCATGGTCGGCGCGAGGACGGTACGCATCGAGCGGTACGGGCGCCTGGTCCGCGACCCGCGCAGCCAGCAGCGCCGGGTCGCCCGCGGGCTGGCGCCCGAGCCGCTGGCCATCGTCGTGAGTGGCCGGCTGAGCCTGACCCCGGACCTGCCGCTGCTGGCGGATCCGCACTCCCGGGTGGTCGTGCTCACCGCCAGCGACGCTGACATCGACGAGTGCGCGGCGCAGGTCAGCTACCTGCGCCCGGCGCCGAGCGAGGAGATGGACCTGTCCGCGATGCTCGCCCGGCTGCGCACCGAGCACGGCGTGCGCTCAGTGCTGTGCGAGGGCGGCCCGACCCTCAACGCCTCGCTGCTGCCCGCCGGCCTGGTCGATGAGCTGTTCCTGTCCATCGCGCCCGCATTGGCCGGCAGCGCTGGGTCGCGCTCCATCCTCGACCGGGCGCCGCTGGCCGTACCGGGCGGTCTGGAGCTGGTGTGGCTGCTGGAGTCGGGAAGCCAGCTGTTCGCCCGGTACGCGCTCCGGCGGTGACTGCCCAAGAACTCAGGGGCGCCCGATCTCGTCCCAGCCGGCCACGTCCCGCCGGTGCCGTGGACGGGGCCCGATGTACCGCGCCACCGGGCGTACCAGCCGGCCGGTGCGCTTCTGCTCCATGATGTGCGCGCTCCACCCGGCAGTGCGGGCGCAGGTGAACATCGCCGGCATCATGTGCGGCGGGACCTGCGCGAAGTCGAGGATCACCGCGGCCCAGAACTCGACGTTGGTCTCGATCACCCGGTCCGGCCGCCGGTCGGCCAGCGCGGCGAGCGCGGCCCGCTCCAGGGCCACCGCGACGTCGTAGCGCGGCGCACCGAGCTCCTTGCAGATCTGGCCTAGCACCCGGGCTCGCGGGTCCTTGGCCCGGTACACCCGGTGGCCGAATCCCATCAGCCGCTCACCGCGGTCCAACACCGCGCGGACCACCTCGGTGGCGTTGCCGGTGCGCTCCACCTCCTCGATCATCGGCAGCACCCGCGCCGGCGCGCCACCGTGCAGCGGGCCGGACATCGCGCCGATCGCCCCGGACAGGCAGGCGGCGGCGTCGGCACCGGTGGAGGCGATCACTCGAGCGGTGAAGGTGGAGGCGTTGAGCCCATGCTCAGCGGCCGACACCCAGTAGGCGTCGACGGCCTTGACGTGTGCCGGGTCCGGGTCGCCGCGCCACCGGGTCATGAAGCGTTCGGTGATGGTGGAGCACTGGTCGATCCGGTGCTGCGGGACGGCCGGCTGGTAGATCCCGCGGGCGGACTGCGCCACGTAGGACAGCGCCATCACCGACGCCCTGGCCAGATCCGCGCGGGCCTGCGCGTCGGAGTTGTCCAGCAGCGGACGGTAGCCCCAGATCGGGGCGAGCATCGCCAGGGCGGCTTGGACGTCGACCCGGACGTCACCGGTGTGCACCGGCAGCGGAAACGGTTCGGCAGGCGGCAGGCCATGGCCGAAGCGCCCGTCGGTGAGCAGCGCCCAGACG